>JAFEGQ010000065.1 GCA_018239785.1 Verrucomicrobiota bacterium | reverse complement strand
TCTCTCCCTAGCACTATACCCTCTTTTCTCCCTAGCACTATACCCTTTTCTATTCCCCTTTGCTCACCCTCATCAACCCCGCTCGCGTACCTCGCCATCTCATCCATCAAAGCCTTTTTGCGATCTTCGTAAGCGTTAAGTTGGTCTCTTGACCAAGTCCCTTGGTTGATGATCTCAAAGGCTTCTTTAATTGCTTCTTCAACGATCGTCTCCGGAACAGTCTCGAGCTCTTTGGCATACTTAAGAAAATAGATCCATTTGTCAGCAACTGATGAAAGTTCTTCCTCTTTTTTTGTAAATTTCGGCAGCTCTACAAATGTGAGGTCAAAATCTTTGATCTTATGCTCTCGTGTTTCTACATTGTAAATGCGGTGTGCTGAAAGCCAGTGAGGATCATCTGTGAACTTGAAATTTAAAATTCCAAGAAAAATAACAGCATTCAAGGAGCCATAATCCTCTCCTACCAGTAATTGAGAGCTATAGGCCTTTGAAGTATAGTAGAGGACTCTTTTGTCGAAGAACTTTTGCTTTATAACTTGCATCTCCACGATGTACTCGCGACCCCTTTGATCGCGACACCGAATGTCCAATAGACTCTCCTTGGTCCCTAACATATGGGGAGCTTGATAAGGATTGAGAAGGTGAACCTCAACAATGAGGTTGTCCCCTTGGCGTCCTAGGAGGCTATTGAGAAAGCTCATGAGAATTTCCTTCTTCTTCTCATCGCCAAACACTCTCTTAAACGCATAGTCGTTGGTAGGATCTAAAAAATGCATGCGACTCCCCCTAGATGGCTTAACTATACGGTTTAGATAGCCCTTTGCTCAAGCGCTCTTTCTCTCGACTGATCGAGAGGAGAAGAGACAAAGCGATTGTGTTGGCCCAAAGACTTGAGCCCCCTTGGGAGAAAAAAGGGAGGTTCAGCCCCTTAGCGGGAGCGAGCCCTGAGACAACCCCTAAGTTGAGAAAGGCCTGTAAACTGATGAGGGTGGTGAGAACGATTGCTAAACAAAAGGCCTCTTGATTTTTGGCCCGCACGGCAATGGTAAACCCAGCTGCTGCAAAGAGCATGTAGAGGAAAATGAGGGCCAGAGTCCCGACAAAACCGGTCTCTTCGGCATAAATTGCTGCGATATAATCGTTTTGTGCTTCCGGGAGATAGGTGAGCTTCTGCATGCTTTTGCCCACTCCTCTCCCCCATAAACCCCCAGAGCCAGCGGCAATCTTCGCCTGATAAGGCTGATGCCCTCTGCCATGTAAATCCCGCTCAGGATGGAGGTAGACCTCAATTCTCCGCTTGACGTAAGGGACTTGAGAAGCAGCAACCCCCGCACACACCACAGCAAGCAAGAGAGGAAGCAGCCAAAATTTTGTTGGAACACGCGCAATTAAGAATAGAGTGAGCAACGTGAGGAGGATAATGAAGGTGGTCCCATTATCAGGCTCTACAAGAATCAGAAAAAGGGGCACCGCACAAAAGGCGCAGAGCTGCAAAAATTTTCGAAAATCGATCGCTTGCTTAAGCGAAATAAAATGAATGACAAATAGGGGCAGCCAAATTTTAACAAACTCCGAGGGCTGTACCGTCTGCGCTCCGATCCCAATCCAGCGGTGCGCTCCGTTGCGCTGCTGGCCAATTCCAGGGACAAAACAAAGGAGGAGCAAAAGGGTGAGAAAACAGAGAAGGGGGAAGCTCGTCCTCAGCAGACTCTCATAACCGATAAAATGGATCGCTAAGGCAAGGAGAACCCCTAAAAGAAGATAGAGGAGCTGCTTGATTAAAGCGTGATGGGTACTGATCTTGAGCGAGCGGTCGAGCACCTCGGCAGCAGAGGTATTAAAGACCATCACAACGCCAATAGCGACGATCAAGCTGACGGTCAACAACAGGAGAAGAGCAGGACCCTTCACCGTACGCGAATCTTATCCCCGGGCTTGAGCTTGCGGGCGCTCGTCTCGTCCAGGTGATTCAACGCCAAAAGCTCCTCGAGAGGAATGTGGTATTTCATCGCAATGACCCAAGGGTTATCGCCACTTTGAATGGTGTAGAAATTCTCTCCCTCGGCAGCTGCAGCGGTGTTCGTCGAGATGCGGCGGCGCAAAGAAGAGCGCTCGTCAGCAGGAGCGCGCACAGGGACACGCAACACTTGACCTATTTGTAGCACAGTGCTCTTGAGCTCATTCGATTCAATCAATGATTCAACACTTGTCCCATTGGCTTTGGCAATCTTATCGAGATTGTCGCCTCGCTTAACAATCACTTGAAAATATTCGTTCTTGTCGGGGACAGAAGGCTGAATCTGAGGAGAAGGGAGAGGCGCAGGGGCAACTGTCGTCAATGGTTGAGGTTGAGGCTCCTCGGAAGCATTGTTAGGAGCAGCAGTGTAGGCCTGTAAGACCTGATCCATCTCATCTTGAACCACATAGAGCTGTCTTACCGGCTCTTTGACAACCACTTCGACCTTAGGAGCTTCAAGAGGAAGAGCGGCGATGGGAGCCCTCTTCTCAGTTTTTTCCCTACTGACAGCTGTGGCAAACAAAATGACTAACAAGCCCATATTGATTAATACAGCTACAAGGATTGTATCTCGACGATTCATCGAAGTCGCTCCTCTACCAAGGCACGAAACATCTTACCGCGCTCTTCATAATTTTCGAACATGTCATAACTAGCGCATCCAGGACTGAGCAATACTGACCCAAAACCCTTCAACATCTCCTCTGCAGAGTCTACCGCCTCTTTTAGCGAAGTGCAATGCCTGATTGCAAATTGTCCGTCAAGCTCCTCTTCTATCCGGCAAGCTGCCTCCCCAATGAGGCTTAAACCTACTACTTTCCCCTTAAATGCGGAACGCCAAGGGGCGTACGATCCCCCCTTATCTTTGCCGCCAGCAATTAAAGCGATGGGTCCTGGCAGCTTCTCCACAGCCTTCACGACAGAAATCACCGTCGTCCCCTTCGAGTCGTTAATGTAGGTGACCCCCCCAATGCTTGCGATGGTCTCGATCCGATGGGCTGGGCGCTTGAAGGTGGCCAAAGCGCGGTAAAAATCTTCTAATGAAGCCCCCAAAAAGGAGGCAAGTGCATAGGCTGCTCTTGCATTTTCAGCGTCAATCCCCACAACAGAGGGGGGGAGCTCTACCTCAGGAAGCTCCTCTTGCGAAAGATAAGTAGGACCTAATGTAATGTTTTTAATGCCCATTTTGACCGCCTTATAGGCCTCAAATGTCCCGTGCCGATCGAGATGGTCATCGGTGATGTTGAGGATGACAGAGGCTGCGAGGCAAGGATGGGCCATCGTCTCAAGCTGAAAGGAGCTCAATTCAATGACTGCAATTTCTCCAGGGGCCAGTTGATCTACCCCTGTTGTCAAAGGAATGCCGATATTTCCAAGAGGGCGAGCGAGAAAACCAGCTTCTTGCAAAATCGCTGCCGTGAGCAAAGTGGTGGTGGTTTTTCCATTCGTCCCTGTAATGCCTACAGCGGGATTCTTCAGCGCTCTTGCCCCCAATTCGGCCTCTCCGATGATCTCTATCTTCTGCAGCGACGCTGCTAGAACAAGAGGATGAGAAGGAGGCACTCCTGGAGAGACGATCAAAGCATCGATCCCCTCCAAAGAAGGGGTAGGAGATTTTAAGCGATCATCAAAACCGATCGCCTCTACTCCTCTGCGCTGAAGAAAATCGAGGGCTGAGCGCCCACTACTGCCTAGCCCAACAACAAGGGCTCTTCTCACTGGATTTTCAGCGAAGCTGCCCCCACAATGGCCAATAGAAGTCCTACTATCCAAAAGCGAATCACGATTTTATTTTCTGCCCACCCTTTATACTCAAAATGGTGGTGCAAAGGCGAGCAGAGAAAAATCCTTTTCCCCTTGCGCAGGCGATAACTTGCGACTTGCAAAATCACACTCAAGGCCTCCACAACAAAAATCCCCCCCACAAGGGCAAAGAGAAATTCTCGCCGCAATAAGACTGCACAAACGCCCAAAATTCCCCCAAGGGCGATCGAACCGGTGTCGCCCATAAAAACTTGAGCAGGAGAGCTGTTGTACCAAAGAAAGCCGACACAAGCGCCCACTAAAGCAGAGAGGTAGATGGCGATTTCTCCACTGCCCTCGATGTAGAGGATGTTGAGATACCGGGCGATCTCAAGGTGGTTGGACACAAAGGCGACAAGCGCCATGACCCCCCCTGCCATAATGAGGGTCCCTGCAGCAAGACCATCGAGCCCATCTGTGAGGTTGACCGCATTGCTAGATCCGGTGACCACAAAGGCGATCCAAAAAGCAAAGAAGAAGGTGGCAACGCCAGATACCATGAGAACGGGGGTTTTGAAAAAAGGGAGATAGAGCATTGACGTATAGTCGGATAAACTAAAGACCTCTCCTCCTCCCCTTGCGATCGGCGGAGCAAACCAAGCTCCTCGGTGAATCCACTCAGCAAAAGGGGGATAGAGGAGGTAAAAAGCAAGGAGAAGGGACAAGAGCACTTGAATGAGAAATTTCTTTTTGCCAGCTAACCCGCGCGAGCTGCGCGAGCGGAGCTTCGCAAAATCATCATATGCCCCTAAAGCCCCCAGACAGAGGGTCGTCAACAAGAGGATGAGGGTAAAAGGGCTGGTCCAGTCCATCCACAGCAAGAGGGAGACAATCATCGAAAACAGGATCAAGATCCCCCCCATCGTGGGAGTATCTTGTTTTTTTTCATGCAACTGACCGAGCAAGGGGCACTCTTCCTTGCGGATCGGTTGGCCGATTTTCCATCGGTAGAGCTGAAGAATGAACCAAGGGCCACAGAGCACCGAAAGGATCAAAGAGGTGGAGGCTGCCAAGGCCATACGGGTCGATGTGTAGGTGAAGGCCATTGGCAAATCAAAATAGCGCAAGAGAAAATAGAGCATCTAAAACGCCTCCCACAATTCTTCCAAGGCATAAGGGCGTGCCCCTTTGAAAAGGATCAGATCTCCCCCTCGTGCCACTTTGCGCAAGTGCTCCAACACTTGCGTCCGCTCTTCAAACCAATCGATAGGTCGTCCCATTTTTTCCCACTTTTCTTTGATCGGCAAGCAGCCCTGACCGATGCAAATGAGATGGTCGAGGTATTTTAGCGCCTCTTCTGCAATCCGCTCATGGCACTCTAGAGAGAATTTACCAAGTTCCCGCATCTCGCTAAGGACCCCGATCCGCTTGCCTTCTACTTTGGGCAAGCTCTCAAGGGCTGCGCAAACAGACGAGGCGGCAGAGTTATAGGCATCGTTGATCAAGGTGATGTTGCGGCGGACCACCACTTCAAAGCGCTTGGAAGGGAGGCTTAACCTGGGAGTGGCTTCTTCAATTTGCTCCCAACTCACTCTCATGCTCCTTGCAAGGGCGATGGCAGCCAAATAGTTGTGGAGATTGTGTTTGCCGTGAAGATGCCAAGAAACTCTCGCTTGTTCGATCCCCCCTTCAAACAGATAGAGGGTCTCTCCCCTTTGTTCGAGATAAAAGTGGGCCTCTGGCGAGGTGATGGAGAATGTGCGCTTGGGCAGAGTGCAGGGGAGGGAAAGAGATTCTGGCAAAAGCGCTAATCGGGTCTTTGGATGGGAAAAAATTTCCGCTTTTGCCCTTCCGATCGCCTCTAATCCTTCGAAAAATTCCGCATGGACCAGGTCAATGGTCGAAATGAGGGCTACTGTAGGAGGGGCAATTTGGACGAGCTTGGCAATTTGCCCCTCCCCTGTCATCCCCATCTCTAACACCATGACTTGGGGCTTGCCCGGCGCTTGGAGAATCGATAGAGGCAAACCCACTTGGCTATTTTGGTTGCCTAAGGTAGCGCAGGTGCGGTACTTGGTGGCGAGGAGCTCTTGGGCAAACTGTTTGATGGTGGTTTTCCCCAAAGATCCTGTGATCCCCACCACCTCCGCTCCAAGGCTTGCGATCCGCTCACGAGCGAGTTGTTGCAAGGTAGCAAGAGGATCGTCGACTACAAAGAGGTCGAAATCGGGGCGAGGTCCCTTGTAAGAGGCGGCAACCACCGCCCCCTTAGCTCCCCTCTCAAAGGCATCGAACAGATGGCAATGTCCATCTGTCCGCACGCCTGTGAGGGCAAAGAAGATATCGCCTGGCTTGACTTTTCGACTATCGCAGGCAACTTGACTGTCTACTTTCAGCGACAAAAGCCCCTCCTTTCGATAGATACAAGGGCTCGCCAACTCTACGTTCTCTTTTCGAATCTTGCAACTAACGGAACATCGCTCGCCTTCTAATGAAGTATCCCAGCCAAAGGGCAATGATGACCAAAGCAATCAGATAGCCAACAATCGAAGCAGCCACTGTGGAGGTTTCCACCCCATTCAACATCACGGGACCAAACCGAAGGGCATAAATAAAGTTCATCGTTGATGCGCAGAAGTGAATAGCCAAAATGATGTATGTGAGATAGAGCCCCCACTTGTGGCGCCCCCACAGCCCAATTCCTGAAAGCAATTGAATTGTCCCTGCGATGATTAGAGGGATGTCAACCCATGACCCCTGCTCTTTTGACATCATTCCCATTGCTCCGCCAAGGATCGAAAGAGCCCCAAACACAATGGCTAATACGATGTAAATTCTTCCCCAAACAAACCCTTTTTTTTCAACAGATCTTATCATCTCCCCTCCATAATGAAGTTTTTAACACGCTATCGATTTTCGAAAGATTCGTCAAGTTTGCTGGAAATAAGAGGTCTCGATATTCTGAGTTCTTGTAGGACAAAACCGGTGGCATGGCCAAGTGGTAAGGCAGGAGCCTGCAAAGCTCCCAGCCCCAGTTCGAATCTGGGTGCCACCTTTTTTTGTATGGGAAATCTATTCGTTGTCGCAACGCCGATTGGCAATCTCGGCGATCTCTCCCGCAGGGCTGAGGAGGTGTTGCGCTCTGTCTCTTACATTTTGTGCGAAGATACCCGCCAAAGCCGCAAGCTTCTCAACGCCTATGCGATTGAAAATAAGCTCGTCAGCTTCCATCTTTTCTCAGAAAAAAAGAAAGAAGATGGCGTCATCGCCGATCTTCTAGGCGACCAAGAGGTGGCCCTCATTTCCGATAGCGGCACTCCCCTCATCTGCGATCCAGGGCAGAGACTCGTCGAAAGATGTTTAAGAGAAAAGATCTCGGTCGTTTCGGTGCCAGGCCCTTGTGCAGTGATTGCCGCCCTCTCGATATCGGGATTTGAAGCGAGCCGCTTTCAGTTTTTAGGTTTTTTGCCCAAACGCCCTGGACGCCATAAAAAGGCGCTCCAAGAATGTCTCGATTATGAGGGGACGAGCATCTGCTACGAAGCCCCCCCTCGCCTCTCTAAAACGCTTCAAGTGCTCGCCTCTCTCGATCCCCATCGGGAGCTATGCGTCGCTCGCGAACTGACGAAACGCTATGAAGAAGTCGTCCGCGGCACAGCTCAAGAACTTCTAACTCATTTCAAAACGGTGAAGGGAGAGATCGTTCTCCTCATTCAAGGTGAGCAATAGAGACTTGCTCTATAACTCAATTGGTACCCGTTCACGGGGTAGGGGGGGTACCTTCAGTCAGCGCTGGTAATTCCCTACCCCGGGACCGATGGCTGTGCTACGTCTCACACTGCTGAAAAAGTCGGAGGCTATAAATAATTTGTTGTCTTTGAAC
>JAFEGQ010000064.1 GCA_018239785.1 Verrucomicrobiota bacterium | reverse complement strand
GGACACAGACGCACGAAATTATACCGAATTTTTGAATTTAATTGGGTATAATGACGAAACGGCTGCAGTGCTACGGGAAATAGATCGAGAAGAAAAGTGCATCACGCATGAAACTCTAGAAGAGTTTGGGGCGCATTAGGAGTCGATCAGAGCGTTTAAACAAGATCTTTTTAAATGAGCGGCAACATAGGGAGCCATGGCTTCAGCGGGATCTAGGGTCTCTTGATTGAAGGCATGGAGAATTAAAGGGAAATGGGTGCAAGCCAACAAGATGGGGCCTTCAAAATTTTGTTTAGGAGGTAGGCGCTCCTCTTCGGCAAAAGAGACGAGATAAGAGCAGGCGATCACCTGCGCATGAGGCAGCGCATTTTGGTAAAAGCCCGAGTGCACTGTGGCGTCTGTAGCGACCACCGTTTTGGCTTTTTCCCCAAGCGCCACTGCCACTTCAGTCATCCCCATCACTGGGATAGTTAAATAATTTTTTAAAGCTTCAAGAGCGTAGACGCTTGCAGTGTGACACGCGATGATCACAAGATCGACCTCTTGTTGCTGGAGATAGCTGCCGCAGATGAGGGCCCGTTTTTCAATGTCTTGGGCACTTTTTTGCCCATAAGGATAGCCTTCTTGATCTGAGACGTAGTTGAACGCAGCTTCTGGAAATTCTCGCCTTAAAACGTTGAGAACCGTCAACCCTCCGCGCCCTGAATCAAACAGGCCGATTTTCCATCTCTGCTTAAGAGGGGATATTGAGTTTTTGGCCGACATAGATCCGATCAGAGGAAAGAGAGTTGGCTTTTTTGAGCTGTGACAGAGTTGTCCCCTCCCGCTTAGCGATTTTTTCCAAGGTATCTCCTGCTTGCACAGTGACGCTCCGTTGAGAGACCTCTTGGGCAAGCTCGACGACCGAAGCGATCGCCGCTTTTACTGCGTGTATTTGATTGTGGATCTCCTCCTCCAGGGCTTTGACCTCTTGCTTGGCGGCAAATTGTTGCTGCTGTTTCTCGAGCTCTCCAATGCGTTTGTGGAGCGCTTGGAGCTCCCTTAAGAGCTTCGCAGGGTCTTGACGGCGGACCGATTCTTCGAGCAGTTCGATCTCTGTCTCTTGCGCATGTTGGGTGCGACGCGCATCTGCTAATTCCACCTTGAGCGCCTCTAAAGAGGAGTCATAGTGGGCAAGGGGGATTTGAGAGGTGCAGCCTGCAAGGAAAATGAGGAGAAAAGCGCTTTTCATCCCTTTTCATAGACCTTGAACTGAGCGCGCCGATTCTCTCTCCACGTCGCTTCATTTTGTCCTTTGACGAGGGGTTTTTCCTTGCCGTAGGACACAGTGAATAGCTGGTTGAGGTTGACACCATGCTTAATTAAGTAGTTGCGGACGCAGTTGCTGCGGCGCGCCCCTAACGCGAGGTTATAAGCTGCAGGGCCCCTTTCATCGCAATGCCCCTCAATGAAGAGATAAGTGCCTGGATGGGCGACCAGATATTCGGCGAGCTGGTTGAGATTCCGCTTGGAGGCTTCGTTGCGGACTGTGTAGTCGTCAGTGTCGAAGTGGATTTTTTGCAATAAACGGGCTAACTCTCCTGAAGAGGGCTCATAAAATCCATCGATGGTGGGAAGGCCACTCCCTGGAGTTCCTGGAGAAATCGAAGATTGAGGGGCTCCGTCCTTTTCCCCTAAAACCACCCGACTGTAAAGATCTTCATCCTGCAGGGGGATGAAGTCGCTTGGTTCAGATTGACAAAACTCTTGTTCGGAATGCACTTGACGCGATTCCCCATGTCGGCCAAACAAAGAGGCTAACCCCAAGCGCATCTGTCGACCGCAGGTTTTGGTATCTTCCCAAACTTCACCCTTTGATCTGCAGCAAGCAGGTAAAGCAACCAACATCAAGGCAATAGCAAGATGAAAACATGTGCGCATAAACGGCCCTCCGCACCATTTTTATCCCTTCAGTCGATTTTCGCCAAGGTCGAGGAGCCAGTTAGCCGTTATTTGTCGGACGTTCCTCCTGTAACGCCAAGAAGAAAGAAGAAAACAGGGCGTTTGGCGCACGTGGTGACTCAGGTCATTGATGCCGGGCATGCTCCTTCTCGTCTCTTGCGCACCCTTTTGCGCTACCATACGCAGCCTGTTTACCTCCTTTCGAATGAGGCGCATGTGCTGCGCGCTTTAGAACCACAAGCCTACCTCTCCGAGCCCTCTTGGGTCAGAGGGCCTGAAACTCTTTTTGGGTTGCCACGCCTTTGGATTGAACAAGAGTTCACTACCTACAAGGAGACGGCCGAGCGGATCGCTGCCCAGCTCCGAGAGTGGGAGATAGACATTGCTGTGTTTCATGGAGCCCATCCCCTTCAGCTCTACACTGCTTACCTCTCAGATGTGCCTAAAAAAGTGTTTTTTGATCATGGCTCCTTACCCCCCGAGGGGATTTTTGATCAGTTGATTTCGTGTCTTCCGATTCAGGGGCGCTCTGAGAGAGTCGATGTCATCCCTTTTGTGATAGAGCCTCCTCCTCGAGGAGCTCAAGAGCGACTGCCCTTGTTGACGACGTTGTCCAATCACCTTGACACCCGTTTGACCCCTCCCATGCAAGAGGCGATCTGTGCCATTTTAGAGCGGTGCCCTGAAGCGCATTATGTGGCTTTGGGGGACACGTCTCTCCAATCGTTTCATCCACGCGTCCATTTTCCAGGTCATTGCCAAGAGCCCTCAAGCGTGCTGGGACATATGAAGATCTACCTCAATGAATTTCCCCATGGCAGTGGTTTAGCTCTCCTCGATGCCCTAGGGGCGGGGTTGCCCATTGTCTCAATGGCTGGAGAAGAAGTTGCTCAAAGTCGCTATGGGAAAGAGTTTTTTGGATTTGCGGCGCATTCCGTGGAAGAGTATGTGGAGACTGCGGTGAAACTCCTCACAGAGGAAGAGCTCTATCGGCAATGGTCCCAAGTGGCCTATGAGCGCTTTGAGAGGTTAGGCACCCCACAAGCCTACGTAGAGGCGATTGAGAAGGCAATCAATCAATAAAAAAACTATTTAGTAATTCGGTCGAGCTTTCCTTGAGCAAATAACTCCTTCAATGCAGTCATAGATAGATTGCTCAGACCGAATTTTTCTTAGACCTCTTTCGAAATTCAATCATGTCAGTTGTCAAGATTAGGTGGCTGGCACTTGGCATAAAGGTAAGTAAGGTAGAAGTCTCGGGCTGCTCGTTTGCGCTGCGTTGGCACTTGCGCAAAAGTCGCAG
>JAFEGQ010000063.1 GCA_018239785.1 Verrucomicrobiota bacterium | reverse complement strand
TCTGGCAAAGCCCAAGCGTCGCGCACGGTGTACAGCGCATTGATAAAATCTCGTCCAAAGGCGGCTCCGGAGAGCAATTTGTGTAAATGCATTGAACGGACAAGGGAGTTAGTCGGATGAATGCTCGTTGTTGCGACGAGCAAAAATCCTTGAGTCATGCGCAAGAGACGCTCTGTGCAGTCCAGAGTGTACCCTACCCCATTGAGTGCATTTTCAACCTTTGCAGAGCAGATCGTCATGGGTTAGCTGTCCTGCAACTCCCCAAGATTCTTCGCTGGCCAGTTCCTGTAACCGATGTTGGTCAGTTTGGCGAGGGAAGAGATACCGCTACCTGCAGCGGCCGCTAAGGTGAGCTTTGTTGCGAGACCTGCAGAGACATAGGGCTTCACAAAAGAGTTGCAGACCACAAAGACCAAGTCTCCAGCAGGATCGAGGAAATTGGTCACGTTGATCGTTCTGCTCTTATCCGCTTTTCCGACGACCGATTTCGTTGTGGCAATAGAGGTCATCCCCAAGACGAAATAGGGCATGACTTTCCCACAGCTGGATGCCAGTTCTTGGAAACGTTCGGTGCCCGTGAAATAGCTGCTCAAGAGAGCTGCGCTATTCAGGGTAAAGGAGATTTCAAAGGCGACTTTCAGAGTTTTAATGGTGTTAATCGCTCTCTGATCCGCCTTCACTTGACGCCTTTCCTCTCCTGTTTTTTCAAGTAGATCACCCTTGATCAAGCGAGAGGCATCGCGCAGGGCGAAAGTAGCCCACACACCTCTGCGGATAGGATTGGCATAGTGCGCCCATTGGCTGACATTTGCGAGGTTGCCTTTAGCGATGACAGGGAGCAATGTGCTCAACGCTTCAATGGTCTTTGCGAGCTTATCGATCACGTGCATGAAATCATCTTGAGCCACTCCGCCGGCAAAAAAATTCGATACTTGATCACCTATCTTTGTCATAATGTTTCTCCCGTTTAATCTAATTGTAACACATTCTTAATTTTTTATGAAAGTGACATTATTGAAGTATTTATAAAAATTTTAATTGTTTTCTTGTAACTCTCTTACGATCATTGAGTTAGAAGTTGTTATTTTGTATGCAGAAGATTTTTAGGAGTTTTTTTGTCATTTGATCAGAAGCCGTTGATTTTCATGGAATTGACACATCTGCGCTTTGAAATATAATCACCTTTGAAAATTAGGACAAACATGAAAGCCCTTTTCTTGATCTGCGCTCTTGGAGCCGCTTTTTGCGCCAGTTGCGCCTCCTCGAAAGAGGCACGACCTCAGAACGGATATCGCGTTGCGCAGGACCCCTCTTGGAGGCCCCTTGAGCTTTTAGGAAGGGAAACTGAGGTGTCTGCTTTCTCAGAAGAGCTGCTGCGCCAAATTGGAACTGAGCAGGGTTTTTTGATCTCGATGTATACCGCGGATCAAAGCGCTTTCTTTGATTTGCTGCGCCAAGGAAGGGTTCAGGGGGTGCTATCCCCGATGCCCCCCTTGCCTTTCTATCAAGATTGGCTGGCCTTTTCAGAGGTCTACCTCTATGTGGGGCCCGTCCTTGTGGTGCCCATCGATTCCTCTGCGACGAAGATAGAGGACATGCGAGGGCGCGTGGTGGGAGTAGAAAGTGGAACGAGTTCCATGCTCGTGGTGGCTCGGCTGCCAGATGTCTCCATCCGCGATTTCCTTATCCTCTCAGAGGCGTTAGGCGCTCTTTTGAGAGGGCAAATTGATGGGGTGGTGATGCCGGCGTTACCTGCCTATAGCTACGTGTCGAATCTCTATAGAGATGAATTGAAGGTGGCGACAGCTCCTTTAACGGACGAGGGGTTGCGCTTGATTGCCCTCAAGGGGGATCCAGATGAGTTGATCCGCCATTTTAATGCGGGTCTTGCCGCATTGAAAAAACGGGGAGATTATCTGGCCCTTGAGCAAAAGTGGAATGTCGTAGTGCCTGTCCCTAAGGGCGAATAGAGGGCAGGTGGTCGGCATACTCCTCTCGCATCTGCGAAAGGATCATCTTGTTTGCCGGCAGAGGTTGCAGTCCCCAGATTTTTTCAGCGTAATCTTTAATAGAGCGATCCGAAGAAAAACGACCCATCCCAGCAATATTTTGCATGGCGTACTCCGCCCATTTGCCGGGATTCAGATACAGCTCTTCTACTTTTTTTTGTGTTTCATAGTAGGAAGGGAGATCATGGAGAAGGAAATAGGGGTCAGCAAGGGTATCAAAGGTCCCTTCGAGCAATCCGGTGTGCAGCTCTTGCAGAGCCTGTTGCTCCTCTTCATTGCGCGTGAAGGTCCGGTCCCGCAGCGTGTCAACTGCTTTTCGGATTTTGGGGTACTCACTGTAGACCATCCAGGAGTTATATTTTTTTGCGTACTTCATCTGCTCGATCTCTGGGGCAGAGGCTCCAAAGAGGAAGGGCCAAAAATGATCCCCCACAGCTTGTCGCATTTCAACGTTGGCACCATCGTCTGTTCCAATGGTTAAGGCGCCATTCATTGCGAGCTTCATGTTGCCAGTGCCAGAGGCTTCAAGCCCCGCTGTCGAAATTTGCTCGGAGAGCTCTGCAGCTGGGATGATCTCTTGCGCCCTTGAGACATTGTAGTTTTCGACGATGATGATTTTGAGTTTATCTCCAATCGTTGTATCGCCATTGATTTTTGCTGCCATGAGGTAGATCAGTCGAATGATGTTTTTGGACATCCGATAGCTAGGGGCCGCCTTCCCTCCAAAAATTAAGGTGCGTTTGATCGAGCGAGCTTGGGGATTCTCGCAAAGTTCTTGATAAACCATGATGGCATGTAAAGCATTGAGAAGTTGTCTCTTATACTCGTGAAATCGCTTAATTTGGACGTCAAATAGCGAATCGGCATCGATGAAAGGGATATTTCTCAAAGGGCGTCCATGTTGGTCGTGGAGCCGATTTTGAGTGCGGACAAAGTGGATAAAGCGCTCTTTATTGCGCCGCTTAATCGCGAGGAACTCTTTTTGCGCATTGGGGTCGGCAGCTACTTCTGACAGCCCTTGCACCTGGTCAAATTCGGTAATCCAGTAATCTCCCCCTAGCTTGTCGGTCAAGAATTGGGCAAGTTCTGGATTGCTATGGAGGAGCCAACGCCTTTGGGTCACTCCATTAGTCACATTGTCAAAGCGCTCAGGGAAAAGATCGCAAAAGTCTTTGAAGACGATTTTTTTCAGAATTTCAGAATGGAGAGCGGCGACACCATTGACTTTATGAGAGCCGAAGATGGCCAGGTGAGCCATCCTCACCTTCCCAGATTCAATGATGGACATGCGCCTGACCTTATCTTCGTCAGTGGGCCATTTTGTCCGCACTTGATTGCAAAGATTTTGGTTTAGCTGTTCGATGATCAGATATTGTCTGGGCAAAAGGATGCGGAATAACTCTTGATCCCACTCCTCCAGCGCTTCTCGCAAGATGGTGTGGTTTGTAAAGCCAACGACAGCTTGTGTCGTTTCCCAAGCCGCTTGCCAAGGGAGGCCGTCGAGCTTCGTCAAAAGGCGCATCAGTTCAGCGACGACAAGAGCGGGGTGGGTATCATTAATTTGAATGCGCACCAAATCGCCGAAGTCTTTCAGCCCATAATTGAGCGCTTTATAGCCGTGCACGATATCTTGAAGAGATGCGCTGACGAGCAAAAATTCTTGTTTGAGGCGCACCCTCTTGCCCATGGCGTGATAGTCGGCCGGATACAGGACATCGGTGAGGGTTGTGTTTTCAGCAGCTTGATCGAGTTGCCCTGCGTTGTAGCACTGTAGTTGGAAATTGCGTGGCGATTCCTTGGTCGTCCAAAGGCGCAACGTCAACACAGAGAAATCAGGGGTGCGGCAGTAGCCAACAATAGGAATATCGTAGGGGAGCGCCCGCACTTCTTCAAAGTCTTCTAGGTCGTACACCTCATCGCCAAAGATATTTGCCGTCTTGATGCATTGACCCCGAAATCTCACCGTCTGTGCAAACGTATCTCGCCTGGCTTGCCAAGGATTTTCGAGAAGTAGCCAAGGGTCAGGGCGCTCCACTTGCACACCATCCCAAATTTCTTGGTCAAAGACCCCATATTGGTAGCGCAAGCCATATCCTTTAGCCGGATACTGCAACGTGGCTAAAGAGTCGAGAAAACAAGAGGCAAGACGCCCTAAGCCCCCATTGCCTAATCCTGGATCCTCTTCACATGCGGCGATTTCAGGGAGCGTGCGACCAAGAATCTTGACGGCTGCTGCAACGAGCTCGTTAGCTTGCAAATTGGTGATGTTATTTCCCAAGATCCTTCCAGGGAGGTACTCCATCGATAGATAGAAGAGCATCCGCTGAGCCTTTTGCGATACCGTGCGGCGGCAAGCGGCCCAGTTGCACATGATCTCTTCGCGCAGGGCGTAGGAAAGAGCTTCATAAAATTCGTAAGCGTTGGCCTCTTCTAACACCTTGTCGCAAGCTGTAATAAGATAGTGTTTAATTTTTTCGGCCAACTGCTCAGCTTGATGGATAATTTGTGTGCTCATAAGTTCGTACATCGCATTTTTTTAGTGAAATCGGCAAGGAGATCGTTCATTTGGAGCTCTAACGGCTCATCTTTTTCGAGAGGTACTTTCAAGTCGGCGGCCTCCAAGAAGAGAGGGGAGATCTCTTGTGCGGAGGTGCTAAATAGCAGGGCGATGCGATGCCCTTCAAGGAGGTGAGTTGAAGCATCGGCTGCCTTTCTTAAAGTGGGGACGGCGATTTTATAGTTATGGGTGCGGAGGTAGGCAATGGTTTCCTCAGGAGAGGAAAAAGAGTGGTGCTTGGCGGCAAAGACGGTCCCCTCTGAAGCTTCGATCGTCTTTTTCTGCCACAGTTCCCTTTCTGGAGAGGTGCTTAAGAATTCGTGGATGCCAAAAGCCGAGGCGATCCGGATCATCGTTCCCATGGTGGCGTAGCTCATGGCCCCTTCAAAGACAATCAACAAGGGCTCTTGAGGCATCCACTCGCTTTCTCCGGTCGAGATCACTGCTAAAAGGGGCACTCCATAGGAGCTTCCGGTAATTCTTTTTAAGATTCCCTCTGAGCAGAGATAGAGCGGAGCGCTCACATCATACTCTTCTGTGGCGAGCACATACTCGATTTTGCAGTCATGGCTCAAGGCCCAAGTGAGCTCTCGGCGCGAGTAGAGGAGGGCTTTTCCTTGAGCTTTTCTCCCTAGAGGCGTGGTGAGACTCTCCGCCTCTTCGACCTTAGGGTCTTTGACAGATTCAATTTTCATCATATTCCTCTCTATAGACAAAAAGCGCTTTACTTTGCTACTACCCTATCTATGAAGAAATTCGAATTGATAGTGATTGGCTCAGGCCCTGCTGGCGAGAAAGCGGCAGTCAAGGCGGCCTACTTTGGCCATAAAGTCGCTCTCATCGAAAAACGGGATGTCTATGGGGGAGCTGGAGTCCAGACAGGGACTCTCCCCTCGAAGACCCTTAAAGAGACAGCCCTCTATCTTTCGGGCAAATGGGATAAAGGGCTCTATGGCGTTGAGCGGCAGCTCGAGCACGCTCCCGATGTGCACGATTTTTTATTTCGAAAAGATTTGGTCACCCATACCCGCGGCGAAGAGGTGCGGGAAAATGTGATCCTTCATGGGGTTGAAATTTTTCATGGCGCTGCCAGCTTTGTCGATCCCCACCAAATCAAGGTCAGTGGCCCCGCCTCTGAAGAGACCCTTTATGGAGAGTATATCATCATCGCCACAGGCTCCTACCCGGTCAATCCCAAGGAGATCCCTTTCGACCACTATCGGATCTGCGATTCTGATAGTATCCTCGACATCAAGTGGTTCCCTAAATCGATCTGCATCGTAGGCGCTGGGGTGATCGGCTGCGAATATGCCACCACGTTTGCGACGATGGGAACCAAAGTGTTCTTGATCAATCGGCACAGCTCCATCCTCCCCTTTATCGATCAAGATGTGGTGACAGAGCTGCTAGATGACATGCGCAATGGGGGCATAGAGCTCAAATTCAATACAGCTGTCAATAGCATTGAAGTACCAGGTGAAGAGAGTGCTCCGATTAATGTGGGGCTTGAATCGGGGGAGATGCTGCATGTCGATATGTATCTTTATGCCGCAGGGCGCGTGGGGGAAACCCGCCATCTAGGGTTAGAAAATATTGGGCTCCAACCCAATAAGCGAGGCTTACTCGATGTCAACGAGTTCTATCAGACGCAAGTGCCCCACATCTATGCGGTGGGAGATGTGATCGGATTTCCAGCTTTAGCTTCTACGAGCATGGATCAAGGGCGGGCGGCAGTGGCTCATATGTTCCAAACCGGGGATGCGGAAAAGATTGCAAAGGTCCTTCCCTACGGGATCTACACGATCCCTGAAGTCTCTACCGTTGGATATGGGGAGCAAGAAGCTAAAGAGAAAGGGATAGATGCTTGCGTTGGTAAAGCCTATTACAAAGACATGGCCCGCGGCCAGATCATGGGATGTCGCCGCGGATTTCTGAAGGTGATTTTTGCCCGTAAAGATCTGGTGATTCATGGCGTGCAAGTGATCGGCCCTTTGGCAACAGAACTGGTGCACTATGGGATGATTCTTGTGGCAAACTCAAAAACGTTGATGGATGTCGTTGCAGAGGTCTTTAATCATCCCACCTTGCATGACTTATACAAGTATGCGTGTTACGATGGCCTCAGCACAGTTGCTGGAAAAAAGGTCAAACCCTGAAGAGTTTTTTTCAGATTTTTATCTCTGTTGCGCTCCTAGGCTGTCTGGGTATGCTCTACTGGTCCTCTCTTTTGCGCGAAGAGGAGACCAAAGAGCTGAAGGTGGAAGTTCTCGCTTTGAAACGGCAACTCTCCCGCCTGCAGTTACAGCCCTCTCCCCTCTATCGATCGAGGGAACTCGCAGTTCATAATTTACTCAAAACCGATCCCTTTTATGAGGAGACATTGCCTCAACTTTTGGGGCCTGAGTTTGAACCTCATGGAGTGCTGCGGGTCGCTGAAATTGGGAAGCCCGAAAACCTGCACCCGTTTTCTCCTTGGCATAATGTGGGCGAATTATTATCGATGTGCACTTTGCCTGTCGCGTGCACAAAATTTGGCTTTTATGAGGAGATATCCCCTGGAATGGCCTTAGCCATTGAGAGGCGAGACGATGAATTTTGGGTCTTTTTACGCGATCAGGTCTATTGGGAGCCTTTGAAAGAGCAGTTTTTCCCCGCGGGCTTTCAGTTAGATGAGAGCTTTTTAGAGCCCCATCAAGTGACTGCTGAGGATTTTAAATTCTACTTCGATGCTGTGATGAACCCTTATGTGCAACTTGCAGGAGCTCTTGGAGTGCGCAATGTTTTCGCAGATATTGAAGAATTTCGGATCATCGACCCTTTGACCTTTGTAGTGCGGTGGCGTAAATCTGAGGGGAAGATCAAGTACACCGCTTTACAGGCCACTTCGAGTTTGAAGCCTTTAGCCTCTTGGGTGTGGCAGCGCTTTCCCGACGGCTCGAAGATCATCGAAGACGATGACTACAGGAATAATTCAGTTTGGGCCCAAAATTTTATCGATCACTGGGCGAAGAATGTGATTGTTTCATGTGGCCCTTGGACCTTTGGGGGATGGCGAGATCGTCAAATTACCCTTGAGCGCAATCCCCATTATCAGGGCCCAGGCGGTGCTCTCTTTGAGAGTTACACAGTTGAGTTTCGAGCAGTTCCAGATCTCATTTGGCAAGATTTTAAGGGGGAAAAGATCGAGTTTTTTGACTCCCGCTTTGCTCCCGATAAGCTCTCAGAGCTTCAAGAGTTTATAAAAACTCCACTTTATCAAGAGCAAACACCTATTCATCAGTTAGATTCTTTGGACCGCGCTTTTCGCTACATTGGATGGAGCTGCAAATCGCCCTTTTTTAAGAATAAAAAGGTGCGCCAAGCGATGACGATGGCGATCGATCGGCAGCGGGTGATCGACAGCTATCTCAACGGCATGGGAGTCATAACGACAGGCCCCTTATCTCCAGCTGATGTTGGCTACGATAAAAGTATCGAGCCTTGGAGCTATGATCCAGTAGCAGCTCGCCGCCTCCTCGAAGAGGAGGGGTGGGTCGATCGGGATGGTGATGGCATTCGGGAAAAACAGGGAGTTCCCTTTAGCTTTACAATGATCTATTTTGTTGGGAATGCTATTTCTAAGCTTCTATCGGACTACCTCACCACTGCTTTGCGTGAGATTGGTGTAGAGTGTAAGTCTGTTGGACTGGATGTCGCTGATCTCAGTGCGCGCATCGAGACTAAAGATTTCGATGCGGTGATTTTGGCCTGGACAATAGGGAGTCCTCCTCCTAACTACAAACAGATTTGGCACTCATCAGGCGCTGAACAAAAGGGTTCTTCCAACCTCACCGCTTATGTCAATCCAGAAGTGGATGAGTTGATTGAATTGCTTGAATACGAGGAAAATTTAGAGCAAAGGAAGCGTTACTACCACCGTTTTCATCAAATCATGCACGAAGACCAGCCCTACACATTTCTCTTCGTCCCTAAGAGGACGCTTGTTTACCGGGAAAATCTTGGAAATCTCTTTATCCCTTCTGATCGCCCTGATCTTATTCCTGCAGCAGTCGTGACAGAACCCAGTACGAGCATTGTCTACAAAATCGATGGCTAACTATCTCCTCCGCCGCCTTCTTCTGATTCCCCTCACCCTTCTCGCCATTCTCCTTGTGAATTTTACTGTCATTAATTTGGCCCCTGGAGACCCCAGCACGATTTTGACCTCAGCGCTCTCAGCAGATGGATCCCGTGCAGCCGACCAAGGGACAGAGCGCTCTACGGACGATCAGTATCTCCTCTTTCGGGAGCATTATGGGTTAACGCGCCCCATCCTCTTCAATTTATGGCCAGGTCGCACCAAAAACCAGGTGAAGGAGGACCTTGAAAAGCTGTTGGCAAGGCCCAAGGGGATGAGTGCAAGAGCTCATGCCGAATTTCGGGTCCGCGTCGGAGATCGCTCCAGGTACACGCTTCCGCTGCTTCTAGAGCTGCTCAAGGATCCCAGTGAGCGGTCTGAATTGCAAAAAGTCGCTTTGGAGATGTTTAAGCGAGGGGGGACGCTCGTGGGGACGAGCGGAGGGAACCTCACTCCAGAAATGCGCTCTAAAAATCAACAGATTGCCCGCTCGAATCAGAAGTTGCGCCAAATAAAAACCGCTCAAGAGGCGCAAGCGTGGTGGGAAGAGCATCGGCAGCTGGCTGTTTTTGAATTTAATCGGATGGAGCGCGCAGCTCTTTTCCTTACCGGAACGCGGTTAACAGGCTATTTGCAGCGCGTGTTGACCTTAGATTTTGGAGCGATGCGTAACGATTCTCACCGGCTTGTTTCCAAAGAAGTGGTCAAGCGGATGAAGGTTTCCTTGACGCTCGCCTTTGCTCCCATGTTGATCTCCTTTTTTCTCTGCCAGCTCATTGGTTTTACGATGGCAGTGTTTCACAATCGTTGGCCCGATTATTTCCTCAATTTGATGATGCTGTTTCTCTACGCTGTTCCGGTATTTGTCGTTGCTCCCTTCTTGATTGAGAAAGTGGCTCTACCACACGCTTGGCCCACAAGTGGCTTCCACAGCTCCTGGGAAGTGTACAGCGGGTTGACATCGTGGCATCGCCTGCTTGATATCGCCCTGCATATTTTTCTCCCCTTGACGGCAGTGCTGTATGGGACATTAGCAGCACAGGCGCGCTTATCGCGGACAGCTGTTTTGGAGGTGCTCAGGCAACCGTATGTGCGCACAGCTTATGCTAAGGGGCTCGCGCCCTTCAAAGTGCTCACCAAGCATGTGGGGCGCAATGCTGCCATTACGATTGTCACGTCGCTCGCCTCCTCTTTGGGGGTGGTGTTAAGTGGATCGTTGATTGTTGAGACTATTTTTGGGATCGATGGATTTGGGCGATTTTTTTACGAAGCCATTGTCAATCGGGACTACAATGTGATCATGTTTTCCGCATTAGCTGGGGGGTTTTTAGCGCTGATCGGCTATTTGATAGCGGATATTCTTTATACGCTTCTTGATCCACGGGTGACCTTTGTCGCGCAGAAGAAGTAACGCAAAGGCGCAAAGGGAGAGAAGGGTACCCACGTCGCGCGCGCGTTGACAAGATTTCAAAGGTTATGAGATAGCTAACGGTCGAGGTAACAAACAATTAAGGAATATGCCATGCCAGAATTTGATGAACTTATTGCTGCAGCCGCAAATGAGGTGCAAAAATCTCGTCTCACAGACGAAGCATGCAGAAGGACATTAGAAGACTACCATCTCATGAATACACCCGATCCAGTGCACCGTCCACTGAGAATGATTGCGTGGGATCGCTCTTAGAATAAGGCAGAGGGATGTTCAAGATTGTTGGGACAAAAGCTGTTTTGGCGAACGTCGTTCGTCTAGCTACATCTTATTTAAAGAGTCGTCCTGACAAACAATCTCTTCGAAAAGCATATTTAGCATTTTTAAAAGAGGCTCAACCTAACTTGCCGAAGCCGAGTGAGGCACATGTTGTCTTGAAATAGAAGCCTGATGAAGTTGTCCCTCTTCTCAGAGTCTTCGAAGAGGATAGTATCTTAGATGATTTTGAAGGGGTGTTTGATAACAATTGGTCGTTGCAATCTGATGTCACAATTGAGCGTGTGCGAAGTGCTTTAAAAAGTATGGCGGAATTCTCTCCTCAATTTACAGAATTAGTCAGTCTTATAATTCATACTATTTTTTCCTTCCCCTCTAAATTTGCAGGAGGAGGGTCAACATCTGCTGCTATTGGCTGTATATGGGTTCACCTCAGACCTCATTGGAAAGAACAGGATATTTTAGAATTTCTTGTTCATGAGACAACGCATAATTTAGTGTTCATAGATGAGTTGTGCTACACGCATTATACAAGTTATACAGACATAGCAAAGCAAGAAAATTTTGCTCGTTCTGCTATATTGAATAAGCCGCGCCGATTGGATAAGGTATTTCACAGTATTCTGGTCAGTGTGGAAGTTTTATTGTTTCGAGAAGAGCATTTTGGACATCCAGATCAACCATGTCTTCATCCACCGACTTCTATTTTATTGGAACAAACGTGTAAATCTATCGATTCCATCATGGAGTTTAAAGATCTCTTAACTGAAAGGGCTCGATATCTTCTGAAGCTTACGGAAGAGAAGCTTCAAATACTCCAACTCAATCATTGCTGTGCAAATCTTAAATAAGAAACTTCGTTTTTTTAATAAAAATGTTTTGTCGTCCATTATTTTCTTGATTATCCAACAGATTATTGTTGCATCCTCTACTATTTGGATCACACGACTGATAGCGCAGATTCAACAGGAACAGTTTTCTTATTTCCTGCTAGGATCCTATTTAGCGTCCTTGTTTCTTCCTTATTTCCCTGGATCTATTGCTTTAGTGCAAATGGCGAAGGCAAAAATGGTTTCAACAATTAGTTTTGTTAATCATTTTGTCAACAGCTATCGTGGATACATCGTAGAGTGGACTAATTCCTCTAGACGGTCCACCCTTTCTTCGATTTTAGGTGGGGAAGCACAGCAAACGATCGATGATTACCTCGATTATACCTATCATTTTTTCTCGTGTGGGCTTAATGTTTTTTTAAACTTGTTTGTTTTGGCTTTTATCATTGAGCCTTGGTTGTTGGCGTCCTATGCAGTTGGCCTTTTATTTGCTTTTTTGATTTTGAGATTCCAGAAAAAAATGAAAAAAGTGCTATCACTTCGTGCGCAACAAGGACGCATTAAATGGGTGGAGATGTTGTTAAAAGCATGGGATAACGTTCTGTTAGATAACTCTTATAATTTTAATATTTGGCGAAAAAAAACAGCCCAAAGAGGCAAACGCTTAACTTATAGTAGTGTTAAACTTCAGCTATTCAGCCAAGCAATCAGTGTCGGGATGGCTTTTGTTCTGCTTGGGCCTTCTTTTTTCCTCATTTGGTATCTTCCTGTAATGCATAATTACGATTTTGTTTTATTGGCTATGATTGTGGTTGCCCTCCCAAGAACGTTTCAAGTTTTATCTTATTCCTACGAATTACTTTTTGTGTTGTCTGAGTTGCCTATGCAAAAAAGTCGCGCAAAGACGATTTTAAATATTTTAGAGCTGCCAAAATTGACAGGGCTTGAAGAGACCCTGGGAAAATTGAAGGCGCGTATTCAATGGGAGAAAATTGATATTACTTCTCCTCAAACGCAGATGCTTGCACAAGCTTTAGTGGACTCTCTGCCATCTAGGGGTCGGTATACTATTAAGGGGGAAAATGGTTCTGGAAAATCCTCTATTTTATTGTTGCTCAAGATGTTGAATGGGAAAGAAGCGTTTTATCTCCCCGCAAAACACGATCTTGCTTTTCAATGTTCGCAACAACAGTTATCAACAGGTCAATTAACGCGTAAAATGCTGCATGAGCTTGTGGCGCGGCTTGAAACGCCTATTGTTCTTTTGGATGAGTGGGATGCTAATCTGGATTTAAAAAATCAAAGAGAGCTTTCTAGCTGGATTGATCAGCTTGCTCAAAAAAAATGTGTGATAGAAGTGCGCCACAGATAATATCCCACTTTGCGCCTTCGCGTTGAATTCCCCTCCCTGGTATGAAAGAGGGGCATGTGGCATGGCGTATGGGAACAGTTTTGTCGGCGCAAAGTGGCCCTTTTTGCCCTTTGTCTTTTGAGTTTTTTTGTGCTCATTGGCATTTACGCCCCTTTTCTCGCTTCAAATAAGCCTTTATACGTTGTCTATGGCGGAAAGAGCTATTTTCCCTTGTTTAGGTACTTGTTTTACCCAGGATTTTTTACCAAAGGCGTTGACCGTTTTTACAATGGCCTCATGCTCCTCCTCCCTATCGGGATTGTGCTGGGGTTGGTATTTCGCAGAGCTTGGGTGTTTTGGGCGATGTGCGTAGCGCAGCTTGCCCTTTTTTGCTTCCTCGAGCAGTGGCCCCCTGGAGACCCCGCCGCAGATCGAGATCTCCAGGTAGCAAGAGAAGAGGCTCTTTTAAAACATCCTGAACAGACATGGGCATTTGACCTCCAATTCATGAGCCCCTATGCGAAACTCAATGCGGTGCTCCGCTTGCACCAGTGGAAGGGGCGCTACGAACACCTCTCAAAGCGTCTAGGGCAAGAAATTCCCCCCTTTTGGCAGATCGAAGAGATGCGCTGCGCCACCCCTTATGGCTGTAGCCGGGTCTTATGGCTCGAAGGGGAACAGAAAAAGATCTCCTTTATGATGATGCCCCTTCTGCGCCCCTTTCATTGGGAAGAAGATGCCGGGGGATCTCAACAACTCAATCGCCTTTTGCCTTGGTGGGAGCTCACGAGAATCAACCGGAAAGATTTGGTCGCTTCTTTGTTGTTCGGAGTGCGCATTTCTCTCCTTGTGGGAGTGGCTGTTGTCTGTTTGTCGTTATTGATAGGGGTCCCTTTTGGAGCAGCTAGCGGCTACTATGGGGGGCGCCTCGATATGTGGCTTTCCCGTTTTTTGGAGATTTGGGAATCGATGCCCGTTTTTTTCTTGCTGCTGATGGTGGTGGCCATTTTACAGACAAAGTCGATCTTTGTGGTCATTGGAGTGCTGGCGATCTTTGGGTGGACCAGTTATGGGAGATATTTGCGCGCAGAGGTGCTTAAGCAGCGCAATTTGCCCTACGTCGAAGCGTGTCAAGCCATTGGGTATCGCAGCCGACAAATTTTATTCCGCCATATTTTGCCCAATGCCATTTCCCCGTTGCTGACGCTGCTCCCCTTTTCGATGATGGCGGCAATCACCGCTGAAGCGGGGGTGAGCTTTTTAGGGCTTGGGGAGGAGGGGTCCACCTCTTGGGGGGTGCTGATGGATGAAGGGAGGAGCGCTTTTCCCGCTGAAAGCTATCTCTTGTGGCCTCCCGCAGTCTTTTTGACCCTTCTACTCGTCGCCATCGCCATTGTAGGGGATGTGCTTCGCGATGCGCTGGATCCTCGCTTGCGCAGTTAATAAAAGGTTTGTTCCATTATTCACTAAGTTGTTTTCTGAGAAAATGATCTTCCTTTATAAAAAACTAATAACATTTGAGGGGAATCATTGAAATAAAAATTGAAAATATTCAAATCACTTTGCAGAAACCGGAAAGCACGAAATACAGAGGGCAGACCCCTTCATTTAACCTGCCTTTGTTTCATTGCTTCAATGAACTCAGCAATATTTTACCTCAATTCAAAAATGAAGAGGGAAAGCAAGAGGTCGTGGAAAATTTGTCTCAAAAGATCAATGCATTTTTGGAGAACAAACACGGATCGCTAGAAGATTTCGAAGAGGTGATCTCGACTTTGTACATTTTGAGTGACTCGCTGCGCTCGCCACTCAGAAAAATTTACAAGGCGAGAAATAGAAGTTGATAGAGAGCTTCCCACTTCGCATACTGATTGTTTTAATGCGACAAAAG
>JAFEGQ010000062.1 GCA_018239785.1 Verrucomicrobiota bacterium | reverse complement strand
ACCTACATTTTTCCCTCCAAAAAAGGGAAAAGCAAGTGGCGCCTTTCTCTATGCGAGCTACAAGACAGGACAACCCAAGATCTACACGCGGCCGTTGATGGGCGGGCGCGCCGACCTGTTTTCGAAATTGCGCGGAAATCAGCCGATGCCAGCGATCTCCCCTCAACGCAATCAGGTCGCCTTTGTCTCAGACGCTGCAGGGAATCCGGACCTTTTCTTGCAGCCTTTTGATCCTCAGACAGGCCCTCTTGGCAAGCCGCGCCAACTCTTCTCGGCCAGAGCTAGCGCACAAGCCTCTCCCACCTTTAGCCCTGACGGCTCCAAGATTGCCTTCGTCTCTGATAAGGATGGATCTCCGAGAATCTATATCATGGAGGTGTCAGAAGAAAAGCAGTCTCCTCAGCCAAAAGTCATCTCCCGCCTCAGCCGCTCTAATACCGCCCCTGCTTGGTCACCAGACGGGACGAAAATCGCCTACAGCAGCCTCACCGATGGAGTGCGCCAGATTTGGATCTATGACCTCCTTGAGGATCGAGAATGGCAGCTGACCCAAGGATCCGGCCATAAAGAAAATTGCTCTTGGGCCCCAGATAGCCTCCATTTGGTCTGCAACTCCGATACAAATCGGGGCTGCCAATTGTTCTTAGTCAATCTCAACCAACCCCATGCGGTGCGCATCACCTCAGGATCTGGAGAAAGGCTCTTTCCTCAGTGGGAGCCCCGCTCTATCGATTAAAGTCTTAATAAATTAAAAATCAAGATTATACACAATCAATCCCCTTAAATCGTTCTTTCTTAGATCTATATAACAACTATTTTCAAATAATTATTAATATTTTACAACTAGCTGAAATAGTAATGGAGAACTCTATGGAATCATGCGGCATTTCATCTTATTTAATTATGGAATTAAAGCTCTGAGTCAACTTTGTTTTTAATAAAAAGAGGGGAAAAATCTTGCACTATAGTGGTATGGCAAATTCGGACCACCCCCTAAGCTTATAACCTCCCAACATGTGGAGGGTAAAATGGGAGGACCAAGAAAGCATCACACCCCGGAATTCAAGGTGAAAGCCGTCCTAGAGGTGCTTAAAGGGGAAAAGACAGCTGCTCAACTTGCAGGAGACCTACAGGTTCATCCGATGATTCTCTCGGGGTGGAAAAAGCAATTTCTTGAATTTTGTCCAGAAGTTTTTCGCAAATCAAAGCGAGCAAAGGACGCTACAGACGCCAAGGAAAAGGCTGAATTATTCGAGCAAATTGGACGCCTGAAGATGGAAAATGAGTGGCTTAAAAAAAAATTCGGTACCTTAGCCTGAATGAACGACGCCTCCTCATTGACAAGGAGGATCCCATCTTGTCAGAGAGGGAGCAATGCTCCCTCCTTAAAGTCAGCCGTTCGGGGCTTTATTACGAGCCGAGACAGCCCTCCGAGGAGACCTATCGTTTAATGACTGCTATTGACAAGCAGTACATGGAGACCCCTTTCTATGGAAGAAGGCGGATGGCGGTGGAGATGAGAAGGCAAGGGTTTGATGTAGGAGAGACCATAGTGAGGTCAGCAATCCGATTCATGGGGTTGGAGGCTATTTATCCCAAACCAAGATTGAGCATTGGTCATCGCGATCACAAAAAATATCCTTACCTCTTGCGCGGAATGACGATATGTCGCCCGAATCAAGTGTGGGCTGGGGATATTACCTATATTCCTGTGATCCATGGATTTGGGTATTTGTTTGCCATCATGGATTGGTACAGTCGCTATGTGCTTGCATGGCAATTGTCAAATCTTCTTGATACAGACTTCTGCCTTGAAGCATTAGAAAGGGCGCTTTCTTGCGGGAGTCCTGAAATTTTCAATACTGACCAGGGCGTCCAATTTACCAGCTCTCGCTTTACAGGAAGGTTAGCAGAGGGCGGAATCTCTATCAGCATGGATGGGAGAGGGAGAGCTTTTGATAACATCATGGTGGAAAGACTGTGGAGAAGTGTGAAATACGAGGACATCTATCCCAAAGCCTATGAGCATCTTCCTGAGGTAAATGCCGGATTAACAGCATATTTCAATTTTTATAATGGAAAAAGACCTCATCAGAGTTTGGGTTATGTAACGCCCGAGGAATTATATAATGAAAAATAGAAAAAATCGGATTTTTGAAAGAGATAGAATTGGGGGGCGCTGCCCCCCCAAATCCCCGCGGGACGAATGCTCAGACAGCCGTCAGCTCTCTTTCTCAAAGCTGGATTTTCTGGGAAAAAGAGCTTGAATCCTATGTGGAAAAGCACCAAGATCTCTTTTGGACGAATGCTCAGACGGCGGTCAGTTCTCTTTCGAGGGGCTGCGGTTGTTCTGGGAAATCGAGGAAATCAGTAAATTTTTTAAAATATAGAGTTTATAAGCTTAAGATTTGCGGTTTTTGGTCTAGACTCTTCATACCACCTCACCGGCTGCCCCTGATAAATGGAACTGACATCGACCAGATGTAAATCTCGAATCTCTTCTTTTAAAGGCCCCAGGAAATGCCGTAGGGTGAGACAGACATCTCTCCCAACTGCGTTTGGTTCGACATGTCTCCTGCTCGGGTATGGCCTCTCAACCCAACTTACCCTATTAAGAAATTCTCGATTTTTCCCATAAACAGCTGATTACAAATAGGTTGTGAATCTCCTTCGCTTTTGGCGAAGATTCGCAAATGCTTATTTATAAACGCCTTGCGTTTTTATCGCCTATGTAGTGTTAGAATTTGATAAAATAAAATAACTGCTATATATTCAAGAATACGCCAACCCTCTATCATTGGACCCATATTCATTAGAAAAACTAGAAAAACAGAGCGGAAAACGCAAAAAGACTACTTCTCTTACCAGCTCGTCGAACCGGTGCTCACAGAAAAGAAGCAAGGCAGAGGATTCTCCTCTCTCTGGATGCAGACCTCGACCTAAAAAAAGAAGAGCTCAAGCTCCTTGCCAACAGAATCGAAGAGATCTTTAACGGAACTCTTTCTCTTTTCCCTTGTCCTGAAGAAATAGAGCGCCTAGCTCACAGATACACTCAGGAGCTGACCCATCGACTGCTCAACCGCGTTGGGGAAAAAGAAGTCCCCCAAGAGCCTGACTACGCAACCATTGACCTACAAAGCGTCGAGACCCAAGAGCCCAGAACAGTCGGCGCTGAGCACCTCCTCTTGCACTTCGCCTCTGAGCTCCAATTGCCAAAAACTCTCAAAGGACTCGGCTTCTCTGAGAAGGAAATCGCCCTGAGCCTAGGGTCCATCTTGGGAAGGGCCATCTTCCCATCTAGCGAACGAGCGACTTATGATTGGCTTCTCCAGACCAGCGCTTTAGGAGAGTTGCTTAACTTCGATTTTGCCAATACCACTCTAGACCATCTCTACGCGATCAGCGACAAACTGTTGAAGCACAAAGAAGAGCTCGAAAAGCATTTCGTAGAGGCCCAGCAGACCCTCCACGGCTATCGAAGCACCCTCATTCTCTATGACCTATCTAATAACCTGAGTTTTGGGTTTTTCTCCCTCACATTCAGGGGCTTCGGGAAAAATTGTGAGATTTTCGACGCGAAATCCCTCTGACTGCGAGGAAGACAACCCAAAACTCAGGTTAATACCTATATGGAAGGGCGAGCCACTGCTAATCCCAATGCAAAAAGGGGCGGGTCCAAAGAAAAGCGCTCAGACTGCCCCCTCATCACTCTGCGCCTTGTCGTGAATGAGCACGGATTTACACAACACTCTTCATTTTTGCCAGGCAACATCTCTGAGCCAAAAACCCTGCAAGAGGCGATAGCAGCCCTCAACGTCCCTGGCAATCTTTTCAAACCCACCATTGTCATGGACGCCGGCATTGCAACAGAGGAGAACCTCACGTGGTTGAGGGATAACCATTTCCATTACATCGTTGTTGCCAGGCAAGATCCCCCCTCCGAAGAACTCGAAGCCCCTCCGGTCCTCCTCGGGGACTCTCACGTCAAAGGAGCTCTGGTCAAAACCACAGACTCCGAGGAGAGGTGGCTTTACTGCGAATCTCCCGACAAGGAGGCCGTTGCCGGGCAGATAAAAACCCTCTTTTGCACCAGATTCGAAGCCGATCTACAAAAATTAGCAGAAGGACTCACTCGCCCCAATTGCCGCAAGAAGCTCGGAAAAATCTTAGAAAGAGTCGGAAGGTTAAAGGAAAAGCACAAACGCATTTCAGGATGTTATGAGGTCCATGTCCACTCAACAGATGGGCAAATCGCCACAGCCATCGAATGGCAACCCCTCCCAGAAAAACTCGAAGCCAAACTTAACGGCTCCTACTTTCTCCGTACGAACCTCCTCAACGAACCTCTGCAAAAGCTCTGGGAAATCTATCGCTCCCTTGCGAAAGTCGAAGATGCCTTCCGCTTTATGAAGTCCTCCTTGGGATTGCGCCCCATCTTTCATGAGAAAAAAGAACGCCTTGACGGACACCTTTGGATCACCCTTTTGGCCTACCAACTCATCCAAGCATGCCTGTACCAGTGTCACCGCGGCAACCTCTTCCACCACTGGCCTACCCTCCGCAATCGCCTCTGGCGCCGCATGCGCATCACAATGTGCGCCAAATTAGAGCAGGGGCAAGTCCTTTATCACCGCAGTACAACGCAAGCCGAAGAGTCTCAAAAGGAGATTTACAAGGCTATTGGGATCTCACCACAGATCTCAAAAGCTAAAAAAATTATAGTCTGATTTCAACCCGTAGTGTCGAATCACTCAAAGTTCGACCGATTCTCTCTAGGAAAACCCCTGAACTTGGGTCAAGCGGCGCCGCGCGATTTGAACAAGGCTGTTTCACTCTTTTGTATAGTTCACGATGCTATCTCCGATTAACGAGATAAAACACCGCCCTTTTCCATCTCTGCGCAAAATTTCCAAGCACTTGCGCTCTTCATCTAAGACATTAATCTCAGAGCAATCTTTTAATTTAAACACAGAAATGTCGATCCCTGAGTTGTTTTGAACAACAACATCCACGGAACCTTCGTGAATAGAAAAGGATAAAATAACAGCAATTCCATCTTCTCTGCGTGTTCTAAACGCGTAGATTCCTTGCTCCTCAGTGGTCGATGACAACAGCTCATCAAAAACAATGAGAAGCGCCGTAATATCAACGTTCATTAGCCTCCGGTGCCATTTTGTTGTAGACTTGAGATGTACTGTTGGGCTAACAGCTCAGAATCTTGAGATTCCTGCCTAATTTTTCTTATATATTTTAGATGCAAGTTACAATTGAGCTCGTCTTCAAAATCAAGAAAAACCAAATCATTATTTTCATCTATTTCATAACTTCCATAAGCATCCGCTAGGGCATTGAGAAGACCCAGATGCTCTTGGGCAAATCTTCTCCACATATTCAATGTTTTTTCAAAAGAAATCCCATGCTCTTGAACACTCTTAGAATAAATTGCCTCTACATCAGTTGTTAGAGGATTTTCAACTCTCATAGAGGACAGGGTTTTTCGAATCCAATGGAAGTGGATCTTCCTCATCCTTTTTTCACTTTCATCGAGAAATTTAAGAAATCCTTGAACCTCTCTCTTTTTCTTAATGATCTCCGACAAGTTGAAAATGAAATTCTCGGAAAAAATCTGATCTAAATGCATTGCATTAAAAGTTTGAGCAACGAATATCCATTCTTGTTGAGAAAGCTCGGCCATTTCCTTCAAATGATTTAAAGCTTTAGCTTCCTTTCCATATTGTTCAGATGAATAACTCGTAGGCAATTGAACGGTTGGATCAGCCATTTGTCCATTAAGTGAATACTGCATTATCTTTACAGCTTCAGCGTTAAATCTCTTTTTTTGATTTATGCGTATGTTTTCATTCTGAACAAATTGCGAAGCAGCGGCTACTAAAAGTGCTAAGCATAGATAAATTGGGATAAACTTTTTCAGAAAAATTCTATAGCGCGCAACGAGCAAATAAGCCAAGCACCAGGGCACAAGTAAATAGATGTTTTCTATTAATAACGCCCCCGCCTGATGGCGAGTGTCACCTCGAGCATTTGCAACATCTATCAGCAACATCGCTAAAAATAAAATGATTGCTGTAGTGCCATAGATTCTGCTTTTCATTTTTTTAGCAGAAGGATCGAAATATACTATTTTTTTCATTTTTAATAAGATTACCTAATCTTGATACTGTAGAATTGGACTCCCATAAAGAGAGAGGATGCATCTTTCATTTTTAATTTCGTGGATAATTTCTAAGCATTTGCACGCCTCATCTAAAACATTTATTTCTAAGCATCCGTTAAGATAAAAACTTGCAAGTGATATTTTAAGATCTTTATAAATGCTAATAGCAACTTTAGATTCATAAACAGAAATTCCAAGTTTTATAGTTAAATAATCACTGCGAAAAGATCTAAATCCATAAACTTTTTTTTCATCATCATTATAAGGATCTAATTCATCAAAAAATGAAGTCATTTCCATAATATCTACCTTCATTGCCCTCCAGGAATAACGGTGATCACATCCCCTTTTTGACTTAAAAATACACGCACACTAGTGGAACTAGGATGAGCGATTTCAGCTTCAACAACTAATGGCGGTATCCCTCGAGGAGCAGGGCCGTTGCCTTTTGCCAACCAGTCCCCATATGCTTCTGTCCTGGGTAAAATACCTTGAGCACGTGCTCTTGCTAAGCTGCGCACTTCCAATTTAGCCATCACTTCTGGTGTTCTGGGCGCCATACGCTCCAATGCATGCTCAGTGTACCATCGGCCATTAATCCAAGAGCCTCCTCCATTTGCAGGAAGCACCCATCCCTCAGCTTCTGCTACTGCCGAACTCCTATGAGACAAAAGTCTCGTAACGGTCTGTTCGCCATACCTCGCGCTACGAGCAATGCTCAGAGCAGCCGTAGGCGTCGTAAAGCTTAGCATACCGTTAGTAAAAGCTGCTGCGCCTGAAGACATGCCCGTTTTATGGAGCAGATGTTCAGTAGCAGTGAATTGATGGCGGTTATTGAAGATGCGCCTCATCCCTGTCGTGAATTGATCAGCCCCATGCCCTACGGCCAGCCATCCTAATGGAGCTGCCACCCCATAACTCCCAAAAGTCGTTGCGCCGCCTGCAAACATTTCGGAAAGCCCTACGCAAGCTTGCAGTCCCCCTTGCACACGAGGATTAGCAAGAGTGCTGAAAAAGTGAGTTTTTGCGGTCTGGTAGGTGGACTTTAACCATCCAGACTTTGGTGCAGCTTTGATATCCGGTTTGCGATCGAAGTAATAATTTGGCTGCGACCTGTAGTAGCGCTCTCTGTCAACTAGGGAATATAAACCCGTGGGATCGATCTCTCCGAGGGGGTTATTGTGGCAATAGGCGTAGAGATTAGGCCCATCGGCATGTCCTGCTGGATCGGGGCTGATCCATCTTCCAGAAGGGGGGTGATAGTATCTGCGGCCAAAGAAGAGAAGCTCCCCTTCTGCTCGCTTCGAGCAAAAGCCCCAAGGATTTTGGTAAAAGCTCTCCTCTGAAGGGATCCCAAAGGCAGAGTAGAGGCGCCTTTCACAAAGGCGACCATCGGGGAGAACAAGAGCCACTACGGAACCCAAGTGGTCCATGATGGGAATAAAGGTGAGGCCATCGAGCATGGCGAGGACCATCGCTCCGATATCTCGAGAGGGGGCCCTTCCGAGGATGCGGAAGTTTTTGGCGTCTCCTAACTCCATCTGCTCGTCATAAAGCAAATCTTCTCGGCGGTGGAAGGCATCGTAACTGAAATAACTGTCGTCGAGATGAATGAGTCTGTCAAGGCTGTCAAAGGAACAGGTATGTGAGCCGACTTGCAAAAGCCTGCCACAGAGGTCGTAAGGATCTTCTAGACGCTCGTTGAGCCCGTTGTAACTGTAGCTATCGTCATTGTGGACAAGGCGATTGCCGATGGAGTCGTGCGCATAAGTGGCATCAGGCTCTGAGAGGAGCTGGTCGAGGGGGTCGAAAACAAACTTCTCCTCTTTCTCTTCCCAGGCGTAGTTCATCGAGGAGCGGCTGAAATAGCAGGAGCGAGTTTTGAGGTCGGTGAGGTTTGAGGCGGCGTCGTAAGCGAGATCTTGGACAAAATAGTCGGTGTCGAGATGGGTGAGGCGGCCAAGAGGGTCGTATTCTCGCCTTCTCGACCCGCAATTGCCTGGCAATTGCTCCAAGGTGGGTCTTCCTTCGAGGTCATATTCGAGATAGCGGTGGGTCAAGCGGGAAGAGGAAACAGTGGCGAGATAAGGCCCTCGATAGGTGTAGCTGACCTCTTGGCCAAGGTAGGAGAGGTGGGTGCGTCTACCTAAACGATCTCTTTGGCAGCTAATAGTGCCTGAGGGAGTTGTTTCAGAAAGAAGGCGGTTGTGGGAATCGTAGGATCTAGAAACGTCGTTGACGGCGATGAGGTTATCGGCTGCGTCATAGGTGTAAGTGTACGAAAAATCGGGTCCTTCATGAGAGGCAAGGCGGCCTAAGACATCATAGGTTCTGTAGAGATGGGCTCCGTCTGGCTTGATGGTGCAGTTGAGGCGGCTTGCAGAGTCGTAGAAATAGCGAGTGATGCGGGGTAATTCACTCGTCAGCCCTTCTGTGGATTGAATGAGTAAATTGCCTGGGCCATAGGTGTTGCTAAAGGCGTAAGTGCGGAGTATTTGGCCTTCAGAGAGGACTTGGTGCTCCTGTTTGACCTCGTTGCCATTGAGATCGTAAAAATAATCGACTTGGGAGAGGAGATGATTTTGGGCATCTCTTTGCTCTTCGTGCAAGAGATGCCCTTGCTCGTCTTTGTAGGTGAGGGTTTGCCGGCTCACTGGATCTGTAGTGGTGGTCAAACGAACCGTTTGCCCCTCAAAGGGCACTTCTGCGTAGGAGATCGTGGTGACTTGTCCAAGGGCATCCTCTTGCCGGATAGGTCTGCTAAAGGAATCGTAGTCGGTGGTTGTGGAGGAGAGAAGAGTAGATGTCTTGATGACATTGCCAGCTAAATCGTAGATCGTTTCATTGCGCTGATAGACCTTGCCAGTTTCGTCTTCCAGCTGCTCAGCAGTGATCCAATCGAGAAGGTCGTATTCTAAGCGCTTGAGGAGGTAGTGCTGAGGATCCGACCAAGAGAGTTCTGTGATTTTGCGCCCCTGTGCATCGTAAGTATATTCGGTGAGCTGATCTTCCTTGCGCATTTGGAGGAGCTGACCTGCTTCATTGTAGGAGTAGTGCGCTGTAAAGCCGCGGGGGTCGGTGTGTTGGAGGAGGAGATCTCCGTCGTAAATAAAGGTCTCTTCGATGAGCACTTGGCCTGCGCCGTCACATCGTTGAGAGGAGAGGATGCGCCCTTTGTAATCTCTGGTATAGCGCGTTGAGCTGCCATCCTTGTGAATCTCCTCTTCAAGCTGGCCTTCAAGGGTGAAGTAGCGCTTCTCAAGCGTGCCATCGGGGTGTTTTTTGAGGCACCACTCGTTGCGCGCCGTATAGTCAACTTCGGTGACTCCTCCTTGAGGGTCGATCTCTTTAATGACCCGGTCGAGAGGGTCATATTCTCGGATGATGAGGGGAGCTTTCCACCCTTCAGGAGTGCGAAGGGGGACTTGTTGTTCTTCTAAGATGCGGCCGTGAGCATCTCTCAGATAGGTAATTTTTGCGCCCAAAGGGGTGATCCGAGCGGTTTCTCGCCCCATTTTGTCCCGCTCATAGCGCTCAATTTGCTCTGCCCCAGTGACAAGGTCGCGCAGAACCTTTTTGGCGAGAGAATTCATCGGATCATATTCACAGCAGATCTCTGTAGGAATCCCTTCTATGTAGGTCGTGAGAGGGTTATTTCTAGGGTCAAATGTAAAATAGGTCTTACGCCCTAGAGGATCTGTTTGGGAGATGACGCGCGAGCGTTCATCAAACTCGGTGAAAAGGCTGTAAAGGTAGGCGTCATGGGCGTCGAAATGGTCTGTTTGGATGACTTGATTGCGCTCGTTATAATGGAAAATTGTGCGGTGGAGCTGACTTGATGGGGTCTTTTGGGTGACTGCGAGGGGCATACCATCTGCTCGACGCTTTGTCTCTTCAAGGAAGGTGACACTGCCGATGTGATGGGTCTTTAAAATGACGCCAGCGTTATCGTCATAGTCGAGGAAAATCTCCTCTTTGAGCTGATCTCCTTCATAGATTTGCCGCTTGATGAGGAGATCTGTCCCAGGGCGATAGCTATTGATGATCCGTTGAGAGTCGGTCGTTTGAGAGAGGGGGAGGTTAAACCCATCTTCTGAGTAGGTGTAGTTGGTGGGGTACCCCTCCCACTGCCCTCTGCCAGTGAGATGCCCGCTTAACGCTTCTTCGGTGACATTTCTTCTGTCATCATACTTGAAACGGTGAGAAACATAAGGCTCAAAAGGAGAACCCACACAACTTTTTCCTTCAATCGAGCGAGCGATCAACAAATTGTTCACGCCCCATGCCTGATTGAGAACAAAAAAGGGTTGCTGTTTGTTGAGTTTTGTGACCCTTATTAGGCGCCGCAAGTCCTTCATGTAAACGACTTCCCCTCCTTCAGCATCTGTCACAAAAGTCTGATTAAAATAACCAGGGCCATTTTCTTGATATGCAAAGGAATAAAGATTCCGAACTCCGCGACCCCTCAAGTGAACGTCCAATTTCTTGACCCTACCGCTCAACAGGCAAGCATTCCAAGCCTCTGTTTCGGGGTAATATTCGGCGCACAAACCACTCCCCTCAAAGCAATGAGATGTAATAGCAAAAGGATTTTTTGCTCGTTTTGCCACATGATACCCAATGTCCTCTCGAGTCCCTCCCATCCCGTGCACTTCGCTAAGGACATATTTGCTCTTCGAATTGCTGCTGATCTTTTTTGTGCGATAGGTGATGGCCTGCCCATCGCTTGTCGTGATCGTTGCTCCCCCTGAATAATGGGAAATCCGAATCCATCCAAACGTCTGGTCGAGAGCGCGATTCACAGAGCAGATCTCTATGAGCCGATCCTTCTCATCGTAAAAGTAAAAGACCCGATTCCCATTAGGGCGACGCACCTCTCGGAGCAAGAAGGTCTCCTGTTTTGGCTCCCGATTCTCCCCGTCTTTCCAATGCTTGTAGTCGCTCCAAGGCTGCCTCCCATGGGTGTAGATGCGCACTTCTCCACTGCCGGTTTGAAGAGTGAAGGAGTAAGATCCGTAATCAGAGAAGAAACGACACTGAGCGATGGGTGCTGAAGGCAGTGGACAAAAGCGGCCGTCTCTCCAGTTCGAAGGATCCAATCGGCTGAAACTTACATTGCCTGCTGCAACTTCTTTTTTAATCACAGGAGGGGGGCCATAGTTGAGCATGTAATTACCGGGATGCGTCCGACCGCTCATCTCTCCGTAGGAGGTATTACTGGAGAAAGACTGACATCTAAGAGCAAAAGGCTTATCTCGATTTTGAAATCCCCACCCTTTTTGGTTAGGAAGCAAAATAAAATTCTCCACTTCCCCTTTCTCCCCAATCAGACGAAAAAAGCCGCTCGTTTCTCCTCGAGCATGAGCTGGAGCGCTAAAATCGATATACTCTTTCCCGATCTGCCAAAAGGAATAGGAATCCTTAGACTCTCTGCAGGAGATGAGATGCCGGTAAAGGGTAATCGGCTCGTGACAGTTCACAGTTACCTCTGCAGTGGAAGCAATGTAAGCTCCAGAAACCACATCGACACACCCATGGATAAGCCCGATCGGCTCAATGGCCACAGTCATCGGAGAGATAGGACAAGTTTCTGGATTAGCCGAAAGAGAGATAAAGAGAAAACAGGCAATAAGAAAGGATTTCATCCCAAGTAATTTAGGATTTCAACAAAGAGATGTCAACGTCAATTTCTAGATCATTGGGGCATTGCCCTCATCATAAATTCATCAAATAGGGGAACTGTAAATGCCAAATCTCCATACGCTGGACTATAAATCATCCCTTTCTGGATCAGCCTAGAGCGCATTGGACTTAAACTCGTCGGTTTGACCTTCAACAAGTCTACTATCTCTCCCATCCGGTAAGGGCCAGGCCCCAGAGCTGCCATCCCACGTAAAAAGTTCTTCTCCCCTGGAGTGAGGCGATCAAAACGGACGCGGAAAAAATTCCTGTCGAGCTGATAAATCACTGCCTCTGTCGCCTCTTGAACCGTTTTTAAAGTGATCGGGCTTGCCTTTGCTACGTTCCATGCTTGATATCCCCACTCCTGAAGGAAATAGGGATATCCTTTTGTCAGGCGAAAGATTTCGCGAAGAGCCGCAGGATCAAACGTCGCCCCTTCAGCAAGGGCTGGTTCATTCAAGGCAATAGCTGCCTCTTCTTCCGATAAGGCTCCAACATCTGGAAAATGAAAAAGCCGCTCAGCATAGGACTTGGATTCTCCTGCAAGCCAAGGGAGGATGGGGAGCCCCGCTCCCAACAGCACGAGAGGCAGCTTAAGTTGTTGCACCTTATGCATGGCCATGATGAGAGCTCCAAATTCTTTTTGGCTAAAATATTGCATTTCATCGATGAAGATCGCTACCGCACACTTTCGATCCTCAGCAGCTTCTCCAATGGCAATGAAAAGGCTGGGCAGATCGATCTCTAAATCCCCGCTGTCGGCAAGTCCTTGCTCAGAATCTGCTCGAAATCCGATCGTCATCTCCCCCACAGTGAGATGAAGTCCACTCATGAAGCTTCGGAGGGTCGTAAGTCCTCGCTTTACCTTATGGCTCACTCCAGCAAGTCGATCTAAGTCAAAGAGAAGATTGCGAAGATAGGGAGCAATTAAAAGGCCAAGCGCTTTGTTCTCATGAGCTTCAATGAAGATGGTCTTGTATCCCTCGTCCTTCGCCAGACCTTCAATTTCATTGAGGAGGACCGTTTTCCCCACTCCTCGAAGTCCTGTAAGCAACAAACTTTTTTCAGAACGCTTCTTTTTGGTCCTACCTAAAAGAATGCGCGCTTGTTCCAGGATGAAATCGCGTCCCACTAATTCAGGCGGAGGGGAGCCGGCTCCGGGTGAAAAAGGATTCTTGATGGGATTCATTGCTTTTGCCTCTAGTTATATCAACTTATACACGTTTATACACGAAATCCAGTATAATCGTGTATAAGTTGATATAACTTAAGGATCAGGGGCTGGCAGTAGAGGCAGTAAATTGCAAAGAAATCATAAATATATTAGAATGTGAGCACTACTTTAGACCAGGAATGTCTGTATGGAAAACCAGAATATCTCCCCTTCGCAGCAACACTCAACAGCGGTTGACATCTCGCCTAAAAAACCATTCTCCCTTTTTTGTCTTCTAGGAGTTGGAGCCTTTGCAACAGCCTATTTCGCGAAAAAAATTGATAAAAAAGTTACCCTCCTTGGCGGCAGCGCTTGCGCCTTTGCCGCTCTAGCTAGCACTCTCATCCCCTCTACACAAAAAATAAAGTTCTCCTCTCAAGAAGAACTCCACCAATGGCTTGAAGCGCATAAAAATGACAAAACTCTCGATCTTTCTGCTCTAGATCCCTCTACGAACAGAAAAGATTGCTTTTTGGATATCATTAAAATGCTTCCAGGTGACTCTCAAATTGAGGAAATCAATTGGGGAAATTGCCCTCCTGACCCCTTCGTGATCGAGGTGAGTGACTACGAAGAGAAAGATCAAGAGCTCCTGAACGCAATCAAGTTGTTGCCCAAGAATTGGTCGATTCACCATATAAGCCCGGAAGATCTCAGTGAAAATATAAAGAAGGCGCTCCTAGACTCTACTGCAAAAAACAGCAAAAATAACGCATGCCATTTTGACACTGTCAAGCTCAAAGATCCCAACTCATTAGATTTAAATCTATTGACTACTCATAATATTAAAATTACAAAATTAAAATTACATGGAAGTATAGATAATTTTAATGAAGAAGCGGTGACTATAATTGTGAATACCTTAAAACCTGATCGGATCTTTATGAATTTCGCTTCAGGACAAAAAACAGATGCCGTAATGAAAGATTTAAAATGGAGCATATTTGAAAATGCTTCTTATGTCATCAAACACACCCTTGACTCAATTAATACGCCTGCTAAGATCTTCGAAGATGTCAGCGCTTTAAATTGGACGAAATTCAATAATCAATTGCATAAAGCTTACCAGCTAACCGGGAAATGTCAGTGGGACAATAAGGAGAACTCTATACAGTGGGCGTTTTACCTCGAGCGCACACAAAATTAGCGGCCGTTGGAGTAGTCGTTGGGAGGAAAGATCCCTTGCTTATAAGGCCATAGATACTGCCGTTTTTTTGCCGAAGAGGTCCCTTGATGGGGAAGCGTCTGCCAGCTCCCTCCAGTCATCTGCTCGATCTGCGACTCACGCGCTGTCATCGTCCCAGGTTCCCTGGCACGGCGCCGCTGATAGGAGAGCTCTTTTTCGCGCCAAGCGCGCTCCTCTTGAATCCTAGAGGCAAACCCCCGATGCTCGCCCCCTTCTGCACCATTCAATTGCTTTTCCGCTTGACGAGCTCGCCTGTCGTAAAGATCGGCCATCTTATCGTTCCCCTCTGCGCGGTAAGCTTCGGCGCGGTCTTTAAAGCGAATGTAGCGCTGCGCTGCCTCATAGGTGGCGGAAGGCGGCGGCGCACTGTAGGGAAGCGCCACCTCGCCAAAGAGGGGAAACATGACAATTAAGAGGAGGACATATCTCATTCCCTCTTGTTCTCATGTTAAATATTTTTTGTAAAAGGTGAGCTTAAGAGGCTGATGGGAGGCGCTTTACAGCCTCTTCATCACTTAACCACAGCCCGGTTTGCGCTAAATGGGTCAGCTGATACCTCGCAACCTCTTCATCAAGATAAGAGGGGAGTTGCTCGACAGCAGTGTAGTGAAACCCTATAAACTCAATCCCCGTCCCCTCGAGGGAAGTTTCGACCGACTGCAGGTAATCGAGCCGATCGTCGAGGAAAAACACTCTGGAGGGTCTCCATCCAACGCAGTCCAAAAAAGCGACCAACACAGGCCCTTTATCTTGCACATTGGCACAAAGCACCCCTTGTTTGAACACAGCAGAGCGACCGCTAGGCGCTAAACTCGCTGTCTTCATCTCGTGCAGGAGAGGAAAAGCGGGGCTAAAATCGATGTCATAGCTCTTGAGATGTCCAATGCGCCAATCTTCCATAGAGGGGATGCTGCCCAAAGAGCCGGCCGACATCCTTGTAAAGGCAATAGTTTTGATCTCTCTTTGCTGTAAAGAGTGGATCAGCTCTACGACTCTAGGATCGACAATTTCAAATTCTGCTTGGGTGAGCATCTGTCCAAAGAAATAGGGCTCATTCCAATGCTCTTGTCCGTAAACCGCTGGATTTTCGATGGTGTCTTGCGCATGCTTTTTCCAAACTTTTCGCGCACTAGAGCGGACCACCTGATCCTTGGGGAAAATTAGGGTGTTATCGACATCGAATAAAACAAGGCTGCGTTGATCGCAGTCGACGAGGTGTTGTTCAAAAAGAGTAAGGTCAGAAGTTTCTAGAATGCGCGCTTCTAAGCTCGTTAACAGCAGAATTGCTATGACAAATCTAAGCATCGCCACTCATTTTAAAGAAGCAAGGCTTTTTAAGGCAAGATTAGATACCTGGCTTGAGGGGCAACGTGATGACAAAGGTGGAACCTTTGCCCACCTCTGAGGTGACAGAGACTTTGCCAAAATGCTTTTCCACTATCGTCCGGACAATCGATAGCCCGAGGCCAGAGCCCCCCAAACGGCGAGAGTGGGCCTTATCAACGGTATAAAAACGGTCAAAGATATAAGGGAGGTCTTCTGAAGGGATCCCAATGCCCCGATCAGTTACCGCTATGCTGACCATGTGGTTGGGAGCAGGCTCGATGACCACAGAGAGCTTCGCAGCCCCTTTCGAGTACTTTGCCCCATTTTGCATTAAATTATTCACAGCTAGCTCAAGAAGATCGGGGTCGGCCAAAATCTTCATATCCTCATGCCCCTTTTGGAGCACCTCAATCTGAGCATCTGGATAGACAGACAGAGTCGTCATCCGACATCCATCCACTAAATCATAGACATTCACAGTCCGCAAATTGCCGCGCGGCAAGTTCTCAATATCGGCTAATCTCAATAGATTCTTAATTAGCGAATCCATCCTGTGGCAGTTCGCTAAGATTTTTGCCGTGACCTCCTGCATCATCTCTGTAGGCATCTGGGGATTCTCATGCATCGTTTCCGCAAATCCGCTGATGATGGTGATGGGTGTCTTCAACTCATGAGAGGCGTTGGCAATAAAATCTTTGCGCATCTCGAGAATCCGATAATGGATCGATTTATCCTGCAAGACCAAGACAGCGCCTGTATTATTGGCTTTAGGAGCTGCGATAGCGTCGACGTAAATCTTGGATTTCCCTTCCCCCAGCTCCGAAGCAATCGCAAGCATCTCCCCTTGCTGCTGACAGCCCTGCAACAGGTCTTGAAACTCTTCGAGCTGTGTCACTGTAAAGACATGCTGCAGAAGGTCTTCCTTACGCCACCCAATCATCTGCAACGCCATCGCATTGGCATAGGTGACGATCATTTCCGAATCGACTGCAATCACCCCTTCCACGAGAGCTTCCAAAACAGCCTCTTTTTCATTGCGCTCGCTGCGCAAAGTGTCGATCTGACTCTGAATTCTCCGATTTAACGAGTTGAGCGTCTCAGCAAGGCGTGCAAATTCATCGCGAGGACGGGAGCCCCCTTTGTTGAGAATAATTTCAGGAAGGTACTCTTGTTTTCCCTCTTGATAGGGCTTAATGGCGTTAATGATGGTCCGAATAGGGCGAGAGAGCTGATGGGCAATGGCGGAGGTCATCACTCCAAAGAGGAGGAGGACCGTAAATCCCAAAGCAAAAAAGCCAAACTCAAATTCCTCGGTCAGCTCATTCACTTGACTTAAAGGGTAGGCGGTCCGCACAACGAAAGTCTTGCCGTGGAAGCTGAACGACTTGGCTACATAGACGAGCGACTGCCCCAGCGCATGGGAATATCCTTCGTGATACCCCACCCCCTTTTCAAGAGCTTGGGCAATCTCCGGATGTTCATTGAGATAGCGGCGCACATCGTTGAGTTGAGGAGAGGGGGAAAGGTGGGAATCGTAAAGAATGAAGCCGCCTGGATCGAATAAGGTCACCCGAAAGAAAAAGTTGGGGGCAGAGGTACGCAACTGCTCGACCATCGCTTCTACTGTGTCAGCTGATTCTATCTTATCAATGACCTGTGTGGTCCGATCCGCCAGACTCGTATTGACAACGCGACGGACCGCTTGAGCGGCAAAAGGGAACAACAGAGCCAAAAAAATGAGAAAGACAATCAGGTACGAGAGGAAAAGTTTTTGCCGAAAGGTGAGCATGAGAAAAACTTTACCTTCCTTTCAATTATCCCTCAACCTGGCTGATGCGACCGCGTACCTGCTCACTCAAAGCTCCCAAGAGAAAGCCTTGCCTTAAGCCCACAATCCGGAAGACTTTGACAGGTTTGGTAATCCCCTTGAGAGACACTGCAGAATGTTCTTCATACTTGACAGCCTCAGCGACATGCTCATCTGAAATGACCTCTTCAGAGACCCAAATCTCCCTTCCAGGAGCCTCATCTGCAAGACGAGCGCTTAAGTTGACGTTTTTGCCAAGCACCGTGTAATTCAGCCGATTTTCTGCCCCCATGTTGCCAACGACGACAGGCCCTGTATGAATCCCAATGCCCACATCCGCTGTCAACAGCCCCTGCATTTTCCGCTCTTCGTTCCAATCGGAAAGATTTTTTTGGATGATCAAGGCGCTCAAAACGGCTTGAAGAGCGCTGTAAGGGTGGGTAACAGGAGCTCCGTAAAGGGCCATGATCTCGTCTCCAATGTATTTATCAATCACGCCTTGATGCCGCTCCACCACCTCTGTCATTTGGGTCATGTAGCTGTTGACAAAGGTGATGACTTCTCCTGGAGGGAGATTCTCGGTTAAAGAGGTGAAATTGCGGATGTCGGCAAAAAGAACGGTGACATCTTTAACTTCTCCTCCCAAATGCACTTTCCCTTCAAGGATTTCATCCGCAATCTCTCGCGAGACGACCTTGTCAAGAACCGACCGAATCTTTTCCCGGTCTTGCAAGCCATCGACCATCTGCTTGAAGGAATGGGCTAAAATGGAGATCTCATTGCGCGAGCCTTCATCGATGGGGGGGAGCTTCACTTCCCCATATTTTCCCTCAGCAACCTTTTGGGTCGCTGCTGCTAAAGTGCGGATCGGTTTGGTCATTTGCCGGGCGATGAGCTCTAGCATAAGAAGGGCTAGAAGAAACACCACTAAAGTGGCGACCATAATATGCCAAGTGAGCTGACTCGCCATCTCCTGAGATTTAGATTCAAATGCTCTAATGGGATCAAGGACGAGTTCTGCGGGCTGGAGCGTGAGGAAGTAAAGATCCCAATCCTCTTTGATCTGGTAACGGGAATAATAATATTGTTTCCCATCAAGAGTGATAAACCCCAACACCCCTTGGAGAGTTTTCCCCTGTTTGTCCAGATCGTCAATCATCGCCTGTGTCAAGACCATGTCGGGGCGATCGACATAATCCCTTAACTGCCCATCGACGAGCAAAACTGTTGTCTCATTCACCTGCTCTGCAATCCTCGACATGAGGAGATAAAAGGAGATGCCCAGTGTTAAGGTCCCTTTTTTGCCCTTCTCTTGTCCTTGGATGATCAAACTGTTGACGACCGTCTCTGGGACCGCTGTTCCAGAAGAGAGGAGGCCAAAACTCGAAGAAAGGGGGACCCGTTTGTGAAGAGGCGGATGTTCTTTCAATAACCTATCCGCATCGAAAAGGATGCGGTCATCAAATACATCTTTACTCAGCAGCGCCTCTCCTCCCCCGCCAGCGATCGCAAGGCGAGCTGACCCATAGGGGACGGTCATCGGGAAGGGGGCAGAGCTGACCCTCCCTATCGAATCCATAAGTTGAATGATCGCGATCAGCTCTAGATCATTCGCCCGCCGAATCGTCCGGTTGAGGGTCCACCAAAAAACTTGGGCTTCTCCTTCGGGGACACTCGTCGCAGGGGGGGTGGTATCGGTATTGTCAAGGCTCCCCTCCACATGAGAGCCGATATCTGCGACGAGTTGCCCTTCTGTCGGCTGAGACATAATCTCAATCTTTTCACGGACTAATTCGTCGACGTAGCTGCGCAAATGGGCTTCATCGTCGCCGAATGTCTCTTTGAAAAATTGTGCCGCCCCTACCAAGCGCTCCATCAATTCTACCGCCACACGCCCTGCATCTGGGAAACTGAAAAAGTTTATTTCTAAGATTTTTTCCTTATTTGCTTCCAAGAGGGGGGCATACTTCCCTGCATGGTGGAAGATCTCTATGGGATCGAACAACAAGTAGAGGGTGTCTTCAGAGGCCAATGAGCGCTTTTCAAAGGGAGGAAGTAGGACAGCAAAGCAAACATCGTATTTGCCCTTTTCTTCAGAAGCGACGAGCATCCATGCGAGACTGTCGTTGATGGGAAAGGGTTGAGCATCGTAAAGCTGCGCATTGCTCAAACGAATCACAGCAGTCGCCTTCTCATCGGTGACCATTTGGAGGTAGTCGATCTGCTGTGTATTCATTAAAATCTGTAAAGCACCTTGCCACACATCCCCCTCCCATTCGCCGAGAAGATCTGCGCGCAAGCTTTCGTTGCTCAATGTGAGCAAGAGGGTAGAGTCAATATCTCCTGCGATCGCCCCCACGTCTTCAGCAAGGAGCTCTGCTGTATGAGAGACCTGTGCGAGCCGCTGCTTTTTAACTCCATCAAGGTACTCTGCATGGTCGATTTGGAGCTGCTTTTCCGTGAGGTAGGCAGGGACGATGTAGACCACCACGCAAATGCCTAGCAACAAGGCGCCGATGAAGAGAAATAGCTTGGTGCTCAATCGCATTGCTGTAACTCATCCAAAAAGGCATCCCCGAGCAAGTAGGGCTCTTTGCCTCCGGCGATCCGATTGAGAACTTTGTTCGCCAAAACTTTGCCCAGCTGCACCCCCTCTTGATCAAAGGAATTGATGTTCCAGATAAAGCCCTGGAACGCCACCTTATGCTCATAAATGGAGAGAAGGGCTCCTAAGGTGTAAGGATCGAGCACTTCGGCAAGCAAAATGGAGCTAGGGCGGTTGCCTGGGAAAAATTTGTTGGGATTCGAGCTTGTCTGCCCTTGCGCTAAGGCCAGCGCTTGAGCAAAGAGGTTGGCCACTAACTTATCATGGCAAGTGGTGCCAAAGAGCTCCATATCTTGACCCATTTGAGAGCGCTTAAATCCAATGAACTCAAAAGGGACAACATCGGTTCCTTGATGCATCATTTGGAAGAAAGAATGCTGAGCATTGGTCGCTGGCTCACCCCAGATCACGGGTGACGTAGAATAGCTTACACTTTTGCCAAAGCGATCGATCCGTTTGCCATTCGATTCCATGTCAAGCTGCTGTACATGGGCAGACAATCTCCCTAACATCTTGCAGTAGGGGATAATGGCGAGGGTGGGAAAGTGGAGAAAATTCCGATTCCAAATTCCCAAAAGAGCCATTAAGAGGGGGATATTTTTCGAAAAATCCTCCTCACGGGCGGCAAGATCCATCGCATGCGCGCCACGCAAGAGATCCCGAAAGAGATCTAAGCCATACGCAAATGCCAACGCGATCCCCCCGACAACACTTGTGCCAGAGTAGCGCCCTCCCACCCAATCCCAGATATAAAGGCATTGCCGATAGCGGGCCGGATCGTCCATAGGACTCCCCTCACCCGTCACAGCGATGCAGTGTTCGTTGACATCAAGGCCAGCTTCCTCAAAGCGACGGCGCACAAAGTCTTCATTGGTTTTGGTCTCGAGAGTGCCCCCAGATTTTGAAACCGTGACCAAAAGAGCGTGCTCCAGATCCACCCCTTTCAAGACAGAGGCCACATCGTCAGGATCGACGTTAGAAATGAAGTGGACCCGTCGATTGGGTCTTTGATAGGCCTCGAGCCCAAGGACGAGCATTTTGGGGCCCAGTTCAGATCCCCCAATCCCAACAAAGAGGAGATCTGTCCACCTCTCTTCTTTGTCGATCTCGTAGATCAGAGTCTCTAGCTTTTCTAACTCTCGCTTGGCTGCTTTAGCCGCTTCTCTTGCTTCCTTAGCCTCGTTGGGATGGTCGAAAAAGTCTCGAAGAGCTGTATGTAATACCCTTCTTTGTTCCGATTCAAACCCTTCAATGCAATTGATCACCTCTCCCCCTTGCATGGCGTGCATCTTCTCAAAGACATTTGCCTCGCGCGCCAATTGTTGAAGAGTCTCCATGACCTCTGCATCCACTCTTTGGGTTCCATAGAGGAGCTTCCAATTGGTAGAATGGGCTACAAAGCGGTGGATTCTCTCGGGAGTGAGATGCCCTTCTTGCGTCAAATCATAGGGGGTCTTGCTCAATTGAGATAATTTTTTAAAGGCAGCACTTGTCTCAAAAGAATAGCTGCCTTGGGCGAAAATAGATTTTTTTAGTGTGACACCGACCATAACTTTGAAGTACTCCCCTCTTTTTCTTCTGTCAAGTGAGCAAAAATCGCAAGCTGCCGAAAAATTCGGGCACCACTGCAAAAGAGCGATGCCATGCATAAAGGGCCGCTTGATGGAGTGAAAGTTGTCTGTCCCTTTTAAAGACCTCAACTTTCAACGCTCTTGGGTGGATGAGCATATACACAGCCGCCATCACGAGGAGCAACCACCACAGACTGCCTATGGAAAAAAGGATGCCCAAAAGAGCTAAAACAAGCGCTCCTCCTCCTCTTTGGAAACATTCTTGTCGCATCAAATTCGCGAACGAACCTTCTGCAGCTGCTAACCCCTCTCCTTGCTCGAAGCAATAGAGCCACCAATCTTCCCAGCCTCTCATCTGGCTATCGCAAGTTAGCATCGGCACATCGAGGGCCACGATCCGCTTCCCTTGGGCTTGGACCTGCTGACTCAGCACTTGTGTGTAGGTATCGCACCGCTCAAAGGCATCGCGGCGCAAGAGCGCTTCTAATCCAAATTGGGTTTGATCACCTGGGGGAGAATTTTGGTCGATTTCAACGATTCTCGCCCAAATGCTTTCCTCTCGTTCCTTCCTTTTCCCAAAACAAACAGCGGTGTCGCTATGCAACCTCTTTGTCGCAATCGCGAACCAATCGGGAGCGATCACAGAACCCCCATCGATAAATTGGACAAGGGGAGAGGTTCCCGCGGCAAACCCCGCTTGCCTTGCCTCAAATAGGGAACTTGTGCTTTTCAAAGGGATGACGGAAACCCCAGCTTGCCTCGCTATTTCTTCAGAACCATCCGTCGATCCTCGATCAACGTAAGTGAGCTTGATCTCTCCCCTCCCATATGATGCGCTTTTGATACTTGCAAAGGTCTGCTCTAGCGCTGAAGCGCAATTTTTCCCAATCACAACGCAATCAATATATTGCATCAAATGCCGATCCCCTTTCCCCAAGCCGCATGCACATGGGCAAAATGGGCCAGATAATCTTGCCGAGCGAGCTCAATGATATAGTGTGCCTCTTCCCAGCTAAAGGTTTCCACAATCTCCACTTCCCGTTGCCGCCCTGAAACGGCTTCTGGCAAGTTTGAAGGATAGTCCTTGTAGGTCAAAAAGTAGTGGCGCAGCCGATTCAAAACAGCATTCGGCAATTGCTCCACATCCCGAATTTTTCCGTAAATCAAGTCATTCTCTTGAACCGCTACGATCTTATCATCAGCTTCATTTCCGTCGATCATCCGAAAGCCCCCGATGGGGATAGCGCGGACCAGAAAATCTCCTCGGACCATGGGGCGCTCAGCAAAAATGCAGATATCGAGGGGATCGCCATCGCCCTTGATATCAAGATGTTGAGTTTTTTGTTTGCAATAGTCGCCGATCCGCTCCATGCAGTAAGTTTGAGGAATTAAGCCATAAAGGGCTGGGCAGTAATTAGAGTATTTTTGTGGCCGATCGACCCGGAGAATTCCCGTTTCTTTATCGAGCTCATACTTCACGGTATCGGTGGGAACGATTTCCACGTAGGCATTGACTTCGCGTGGGGCATCTTCACCGATGCTAACACCGTGCCAAGGGTGGGCGCGATGGAGCTGGTACTGTAGAGGCCTCTGCTCTTTCCCTTTTCGCTTGCCGAACATTCTAGAATCACGTCCTTTCAGGTTTTTTTGTATTTATACCTTATTGGCTTTTCTTTCAAAGCTCAGTATCGAACTTGATTTTTTGACATCTAAAAGTTAGGCTACGGATTCAAAACCTGAGTTGCGAAAGGAGCTTGAAGATGAAGTCTCTTGAAGTGATCGATGGGAAGGGATGGGAAGGCAATTTTTCTCCTGATGTTCAGGCCATGGCGATAAAAGCGTTAGAAGGGGGCAAGGTCCTCTACTTCCCGGCTCTGGCGTTTTCCCTCGATCAAGACGAAACATCGCTCCTTTCTCCTACCATTCTCGACCCTAGGGCAAAAAATGTGAGCTACGATTGCCATCGGCAGAAACTAGGAGGAACTGTCTTACAAGGAGAAGGAGCTGCGCCTCTACAGAAGATGCTCCTTCGGTACGCATCTTCGAGCCGCCGTTTTTTAAACTCCCTCCTTCCTCACTATCAAAGCACCGTCGTGCAGGCAAAAACGAGTTTTCGCCCTGTTGAAATTGCGGGCAGACAAACCTCCGCGATGAAGGATGACACCCGCCTCCATGTCGATGCCTTCCCCGCAACTCCCGTAAGAGGGCGTCGTATTCTCCGGTTTTTTACGAATATTAATCCCGATGGCAAGCCGCGCGTCTGGCGCACAGGAGAGCCTTTTGCCGATGTAATGGCGAAGATCAATCCTCGCGTTTCCCCTTTTTCCCCATTTGTCGCCTGGGTGTTTGACAAATGTGGGATCACCAAGGGGCGCCGCAGCTCTTACGATCAGTGCATGCTGAAGATGCATGACACCATGAAGGGGGACATGGAGTACCAACGCCAAGCCCCTCAAGAAGAGGTGCACTTCCCCCCAGGAAGCAGCTGGGCGGTCTACACAGATCTCGTCTCTCATGCAGCCATGTCTGGGCAGCATGTTCTAGAGCAGACCTACTACTTGCCCCCAAACGCCATGCACGACCCCAAAACAGCGCCCCTAGCGCAACTAGAAGCCCACCTCAAACGGAAGCTCATTTAAAAAACATCATTGCAAATAGTGTCCAAATGCTCTAGACTCGCTTCGGCCTTTTTAAGGAGTCTAGATGTTACAGAAAATCGCTTTCCTGTTCTTGCTGATGGTAAACGCTTTTTGGCTTCCTATTTCAGCGGAATGGAAAGTCGCACCTTCTTTGGGAATACGTCGGGACAACATCTCTGGGACCGGCGGGCAATTGAAAAATATCGGTAGCTTTGAAGGAAGAGTTGCCGTCGAGCATTGCGATCCTTGTGGTGGCTTGTGGCTGGGAGGTGAGGCAGGAGGAGGTAGAATTGTGGACGCAGCAGAATGTTTCGACGGCGGTGTCCTCGATCTAGAGATGAGCTGTGGGCGGATGTTCTGCCCCCCTGACCAATCCACCGTTCGGTTAATCCCTTCGGCAGGATTGAGCTATCATGGATTTTGGCTCAAAGATAGAGCTAGCACCGCAAGTCCTCTCAAAATGCGGGCGGATATGAATCTCGGCGCGTTATTTGGAGGATTTGAATTACGTTTCATAGGAGATTCTATAGGCCTGAGGGCGCTGGCCCAGATGCAAACGGGTCTCGTCCATTCTTCAACATCTCTCAACTTGCGCAACTTCCCTTATTACGAGATGCACGCCCGCTCTCTTGCAGCCACTGTAGGAGGAGTCTTAAAATTCGAGGGGAGCTACCTCATTGGCGAGTGTTATGATTTTAGCTTAAGTTCGTACGTGCGTGACTACTGGATTGGGAAGAGTTCCGGAACCATTTCAGGAGAAAATGATCGCGGTCCTTTTGTGGGCTCTTTGCGAGATGCAAATAGTGGTCAGTGGTGGACTTGGGGAATCAATATGGAGCTGAGCCGCAAGTTTTAATCACAATTGAAGAGGAGGTAGAGGACGGCAAGTCAAGCTCTCGCACTCTCCTTGAGTGATTAAGAAGGTGTCTTCGAGGCGCACACCTCCCACTTGGGGCAGATAAATGCCAGGCTCTACTGTGATCACCATCCCCTCTTGCAAAGCCACGTCTGCCCAAGGTTCCCGTTTGCTGAGCACAGGAGCCTCGTGCACCTCAAGTCCTACTCCATGGCCAAGACTATGGACAAACTCATATCCAGCAGCAGCGATGTGGGCGCGAGCCACCTCATCGACAGCCAGACATGCCATTCCAGGGCGTAAAGCAGCTTTACTTTTTTCGAAAGCCTCTAAAACAACGGAATAAATCTCCAGAATGCGTTGATCGGGCTCTCCAAAAAAAAGGACCCTCGTCATATCGGAAGCATAGCCGTTGAGCTTCACCCCGAGATCTAACAAGACCGTATCGCCTTTTTTCAACTTGCGCTCACTGCAACGATGATGGGGCAAGGCGCTATGTTCCCCAAAAGCTACGATGGGGGAAAACGCCACGCCATCGGCCCCCTGATTCAGCCAAAAAATTTCCAGCTGCTTGGCTACCTCTTTTTCGCTGATCCCCTCTTCAAGTCGATTGCAGGCATCATCAAAGCCTAACGACCCAAGGTCTGCAGCTTTGCGCAATGCCACAATTTCTTCAGGTTTTTTGATCATCCTCTTGCGCTGACAAGCAAATGGGAGGGCAGTGATCTCACAGGGGAGTTTCTCCTTGAGCACTTCAAGGCGATGTGCGGTAATCGTGGTTGTATCCACTTCGACATGAGTTAAATATTGCAGCTTCTCCCATGAAAAGAGCTCCACAGGAACAGGACTTCTCTCTTTAGCTACTTCTAAATAACGCCCATCGACAAAAAGGCGCTCCCCCTCCAAAAGCACTCCTGCAGAAAGCTCGAGGCCTGTGAAGTAGCGCAAGTTGATCGGGTCTTCGACGAGAAATGTCATGAAAAAAGCTCCTTAGGCTCAAGATAAGCGATTAGAGGTTTTCCTTTGGGGTCAAAAAAGGGGACGGCACATTTCAAGAGGCGCTGCAAGATCCTTCGCCCCTCTTCTGTCGATGAGATTTGTGAACTCACAGCGCCTCGCATCGCCGCAACGACAGCTAGCTCTTCTTTTGTCGCCAATAGCGCGCGCAAAAAATCCTCCGTTGCCTCCATCTCCACATGGGCTGGCACAGCGTCAATCAGTGCAGAATGGGAGCCACAAAAACGGACCCCTATTCCCAAAGCCTCGAGCTCTTTTTGCCGCTCTTCTAAAGCCCTTTTTTCCGCAGGCAACAAGTCAATGGTTAGAGGAATGAGGAGCATCTGCGCTCCACTTTGTCTCTTCGCCATGATGAGCTCTTCGTAGAGAATCCTCCTTCTCGCCGCTAAGACATCGACAAAAGCCAACCCCTTTTTGCCCTCCCCAAGAGACTCTCCATCGACAAGGAGATAACGGCCATAAAGCCCCAGTACCTGGGCAGGAATTTCCACTAAAGAAGGCTGTGCGTTGGCAGAAGGGGGAGAATAGGGGAGAGGAGACGCAAGGAAATCACTTATACCAAAATGACCTGAAGAATTGGTTTTGGGCCTGCGTGAAAGCTCCCGCGGTTCGACGATCTCAACCCGTTCAATATTAGTAATATTGGGCGGGTTGAGATCGTCGAACCCCGGGGCTTTAACGCGGCCCAAATCCCAATTCTTCAGGTCATTTGGGTATACCTGAACATAAGGAACTTGAGGTTCACAGGCGCGCAATACCGTTCCTCTTTTAGGCAGAGGCCACGCCCCTTCCATAGCTGCAAAGATCCAATCTTGAAGCTCCTTTTCATTGCGGATGCGCACATGCTTCTTTTGAGGATGGACATTCACATCAACCCATGCGCCAGGCAGTTGCAAATGGAGGACAAAAAGGGGGTGTCTCCGCTCGGGCAAACGACTCCCGTAAGCCATTCTCACCATCTCAGAGACCGCAGGAGAGGTGATGGCTCGTCCGTTGAGAAACAGATACTGTCCTCCTCTATTGGGTTTTGTGCACTCGGGCTCTGAAATGTAGCCCCAAATGGAAACTCCCTCCTCTTTAAAATCCACCTTTCTCAAGGAGCGCCACAGCCCCTCTCCGAGCACCTTTTTGATCCGCTCTCCTAGAGCGACCAACAGCTCTCCCTCTTCAGCTCTGTAGGAAAATAACAAGCGCTCATCACTCGTTAAATCAAAACGAGTATGGGGGTAAGCAAGAGCCACTGTCTGCAATAACTGCTCCACCTCATGCGCATCGTGGGAGATGGATTTTTGGAAAGCTCTCCTAGCAGGAGTATTATAAAAAAGGGCCGCCACCTCAAAGGTGGTCCCAAGAGATCTGGCGGCATCAAGGCAGCGTTGGATTTTGCCCCCTTCGATCCAAAGCTCGGTCCCCATCCCCTGTGCAGGATTTGTCAAAAGGGTCAGTTTTGAAACAGAGGCGATTGCGGGCACGGCTTCCCCGCGAAACCCCAACGTCGCCACTTCCACGAGATCTTCAGCTGCCCGAATTTTGGAAGTGGCATGCCTTTCCAAGCAGAGCAACGCATCATCTCGCCCCATACCAGAGCCGTTGTCGGCCACCCGAATGAGCTGCCGTCCCCCTGCCTTGATCCAGACCCCCACCTCAGAGGCTCCTGCATCGATGGAATTTTCAACGAGCTCCTTAACGACAGAGGCCGAATTTTCTACCACTTCACCCGCAGCGATTTTGTTAATCAGCTGCTCATCTAAAACGCGAATACGACCTTGCATAAGAGAGTTAATCTACCTCAATTTCGCAGAATAAAAAAGGTGAAAAACGAACGCTAGGCTGCAGCATTTCCCAACATATTTTTACTCATAAATAAGAAAATAAGATTTTTACCACAGAGGACACACAGAGAGCACAGAGAAAAACGAAAAATCTTATCCCCCTCTTTTTCCTGGTCTTCAATGTGGAAAACTCGTCAATAACTCAGTCGATACCTGTCGATAGCCGTTCGATAACTTTGTCGACAAGTCCCCGAAAGTCAATAACCTAGCGCTTATGAACAGGGGACTCTCAAGTTGTCGACAACCCTCCACATCTCCCGCTCTCTTCACAGGGATAAGATGGATTCACTCCTCATCAACATTTCCACACCACCTAAAGAAGAAGAGAAATTATCTCCCTACTTGAGTATATTCATCTTATGGAGCCGTTCACCCCAGAAACCTTCTTCGATCTGACCCATTACGCGCATCAAGAGCTGTTCAATGGTTGTACGTATGTTTGGGAAGCTCTCGACAACCTAAAAAACTTTTTGTACAAGAATCTTTTCGGCAAAATTGAGGGAGATGTCTCTCCAGAAGCCCTCCTCCTCCACCCAGAGCTCATCTCTATTGGACCCGGAACGACTGTTGAACCAGGAGCCTACATTCAGGGGCCCTGTATTATTGGGCGCGATTGCCTCATTCGCCGCGGCTGTTACTTGCGAGGCTCTGTGGTGATGGGGGACAACTGCGTCGTTGGGCACGGCACCGAAATTAAAGGCTCTATTTTGCTCGATTCGGCTCAAGCAGCTCATTTTAACTACTTGGGAGATTCCATCTTAGGCAATGGGACCAACTTAGGGGCGGGAGCAAAAGGGGCGAATGTGCGTTTTGACGACGCCCATGTGCTCATTGCGGGGATCGACACCAAGAGAAGGAAGCTGGGGCTCATCTTAGGGGATAAAGGGCAGCTTGGCTGCAATGTGGTGACCAATCCAGGGACGGTGATTGGCAAAGGGACCTTTATTGCTCCCTGCCTTAATGTCAGTGGAGTAATTCCCGCCAACCAGCTTGTGAAGAAGTAGCGTTTTTCTCTAGTGGGCACAGCACCTCAAATCATTTTTCTCAATGGACCATCGAGTAGCGGCAAGACAACACTTGCAAAAGCTTTGCAACATGCGCTTGAAGAACCTTTCCTACATATCGGCATCGACAAGATCATTGGATGGATGCCAGAAAAATTGAATGATTGGACAGGGGAAGGAACAGCTCCTGGGTAGAAAACCAATTCTTGAAGCTAATTGGGTATAGCTGGCAACCTGATTTATGAACTGCAAGTTGGCCGTTATGCTGAGAAAATCAACGCAACATTTCGAGAAGTCGCTCTCCTCCTTGCAAACATGGGACATCCTTTGATTATCGATGACGTTGCTTACAGCAAACAGTATATAGAAGAGTGGAAAGAGACATTAAAAAATTTCCAAGTTCTATGGGTGGGAGTCAGCGCCCCTCTTGCTATTTTAGAACAGAGAGAAAGAGAACGAGGGAATCGCATCTTAGGGTCTGCAAGAGGACAGTTTCACAAGGTCCATGTCGATATCGCGTATGACTTAAGAATAGAGACGCATGTTTCCTCACCTAGAGAAGCTGCTGAAAAGATTATGGCTTTTGCCTCTCTTACTTAGCCTCAAAATTGATGGGAGACCTTCATAGGTCATGTCCCCGAAAAGGCTGACGATTCCTAAGAAAATGACAAACGCGATTGTCCTCTTTTTTGTGATCAAAAAATTCTACACCCTTGTATCAACCCAGATTTACCATTAGGGTGAAAATCATGGAAAGCTGTATATTTGAGCGAAATGTCTTTAATTTTTCACTCACTTGAACCTTTCCGACAACAGACTGAGGAGTTAATTCGAGAGGCTATCTCTCGCTTTAAGGGGCCTAAACGGCTCGTCGAAGCCTGCGCTTACGCCCTTTGCGGCGAAGGCAAGCGCATCCGCCCCTCTATTGTCCTTATGATTGGCGGGAAACAGGGAGCGCCTGCAGCTCTTTGCGTCGAATTCCTCCATACGGCCTCTTTGATCGCTGACGACCTTCCTTGCATGGACAATGACGCCATGCGCCGCAATCGCCCTTCCCTCCATATCGCTTTTGACGAAGAAACGGCCCTCTTGGCCTCCTATGCGCTCATTGCAGAGGGCTATGAGAGCTTAAGTCAGATGGAACATCCCGCTAGTTGTCAACGGGCCCTTCTCGAAATCTCTCTTGCTCTTGGATTACAAGGAGTGACAGGCGGTCAATACATAGATATTAATTTAGACGTTCCTGATAAGGAGAACTTTCTTGAGCTCATCGATCGAAAAACGGGAGCTCTGTTTGAAAGCGCTTTTGTCTTAGGGTGGCTCAGCCGCTCATCCGATCAGCAACAAATCATCGAAGTTAAGCAAGCAGCGCGCTCTTTTGGCCGGATCTTTCAGCTCTCTGATGACCTCGACGACGCAGAATCGGACCAAAAGAAGGGGGCCCCTAACGGCTGTACCTTCTTTGGGCGAAAATGGGTCGAAGAGAAAATTGCAGAGGAGCTAACCCTATTTCGAAGATTAGCTCAAGAGCTCGGTTTCTCTCATTTGCTGCACTGAAAAAGCAGACACCTGTGGCTAGCGAAATTTTCTTGCACATGCCCCGACTTTAGCGGTGGCATGTGAAATGTTAAACTTCTGCCATCTCTTCGACCGGAAGTGGCTCTGCTTGCTTGTCGATAAGCTCTTTAGGATCTTTCGAGAGAATTTCCGCTTCAATCGCTGCAAAGAGCTCAGGCTTCGCTCGGAGCTCAGCGCGCATTGTCTCGCGCCCTTGAAACCTTTCCCCTTTATAGCTGAGCCAAGACCCTTTTTTCTCAATGATCCCTTGGTCTAACCCAATGTCGATCAACGACCCTTCCTGAGAAATCCCTACAGCAAAGAGAATGTCAAACTCTGCAGTGCGGAAAGGAGGGGCAAGCTTATTCTTGACGATCTTCACCTTGACGCGATTGCCGATATCGTCAGCATCACTGCCAACCCCTTTAATGCTTCCAATGCGTCTGATGTCTAAGCGAATAGAGGAGTAGAACTTCAGCGCTCTTCCTCCTGAGGTCGTCTCTGGGCTCCCAAACATGACCCCAATCTTTTCCCGAATTTGGTTGATGAAAATCGCACAGGTATTGCTCTTGGCAAGCGTCGAAGTGAGCTTGCGCAACGCTTGCGACATCAAGCGCGCTTGCAATCCCACAGAAGAATCGCCAATCTCCCCTTCGAGTTCACTTTTCGGCACTAACGCTGCGACAGAGTCGATGACGACCACATCGACGGCGTTAGAGCGCGCCAAAACTTCCATAATTTGGAGCGCTTCTTCCCCACTATCGGGCTGAGAAATCATCAATTCATTGAGATTCACCCCAATTTTCGCCGCATAACCAGGGTCAAGAGCATGTTCAACGTCGATGTACGCTGCCAATCCCCCTCGCTTTTGGGCGTTTGCAACAATATGAGTGGCTAAAGTGGACTTTCCAGAGGATTCTGGCCCGTAGATCTCGACAATCCGACCACGCGGAACACCCCCAATTCCTAGAGCGATATCCAGGGAGATGGCTCCTGTAGGAATCGTGCTCATTCCCCCCATGGCAGAGCGTTGGCCCAAGCTCATGATCGCCCCCTCACCAAACTGCTTTTGGATGTGTGCGACGGCGAGTTCAAGCGCTTTTCTGCGACCATTATCTTGAGGCTGTGACATGGGGAATCTCCTTCTGTTCTAATCAGCCCCTAGGGTGAAGGGGTGTCGCCTTTTCGTCAATCGGTAGGAATCCCATCAATATACGTCAGGGTTTGAAGAAAATTGCCGTGAAGATCGTAAAGAGTAGCATCTCCACACCCTTTCTCAATCCGAGAAACAGGTTGCCCCCCACGTAAGTTGTAGTATTCCCCACGCACGAGCTGATCTGCGCGGTACTCTTCGATCAACATCAATGCCCCATTTTCAAACCAGGCCATCGTCATTCCATCTTTTCGATTGCCGCACATTTCCCGTTGACTTTGCAATTGACCACAAGGGTACCAAGTGCAGGCTAAGCCCTGCATCACTCCAGATTTCCACTGCACTTTGAGTCGAGGGGAGCCATTTGTCGGAAAATAAAAGATCTCCTCCCCATCTTTTGCTCCCCCTTTATAGTGGGAAATCCGTATCAGATTCCCGTTGCGATCTAACTCCCGCTCTTCTCCTTGCGGTTCCCCGTCTTGATAGCGCTGAAGAATGAGATTCCCCTCTTTTTGAAGAAGAGCTTTGATCCCAAATCCTTTTTCAATCGTAGCGATCTGCGTCCCCTTTTCATTCCAATAGGTCGCCGTTTCTAGTAAGGAGCGCTGGTAACGCTCTTTCCCCATCACAGCTCCTGTGTCGTAGTAAAGCAGCGTCTCCCCATCAAGAACACCTTGAGCGTAGGTCATGGAAGCGATCAGTTGCCCCTCTTGATTCCAAATGGAAGAGGGGCCGTCAAAGACAAATTGGCGCAAAGCACTTTCATCGAGATCGGCGCTGCCCCCTACTACAGAAGCCTGCAGCTTCTGCTGACCATTGGGATGCCATTCAAAATAATCCCCAAAAGCCCTCCCATCGACGACTTGAAGCAGCTGGTGAATCCCTCCACTTGCGTAATAGCTCGTGATCACAGCAGGGGTTTTGCCATCTTCTCGAGGTGAGAAGCTCCGAAAAACCTTTTTGTAGGGTTGAGGAGCGAGAAAGTTGGTCTCTTTGAATCTCGCTAAGCGCTCTTTTGCAGCAATGGTCTCATTCATCCCATTTTGATCGATGATATTCACCTTGACCAGCTCCTCTGCTGGCCTCTCTCGTACACACCCCATCAAAAGAACAAGAGCAACTAACCACTTCATCTTCAACTAAACTCCCGTTTTAAAAACTTTAGGCGCAGCTCAAAGACCTCACTGCCCCCTCGCTCTTTGCGGTCGAAATGGAGGTCTGTGATCAAAAGCTGAGGTCTTTTCTCGGGAGGTGCCTCTCCCCTCCAGCTGACCCCCTCCACATGAGTCAAAAGGCGCATTAAATCTTCCTCGTTCACCTCGACAGTCCCTACAAGCTCTTCAAGAGTTTCTGTCACCTCCCCAAAGGTCTGGACAGACCCTTCTGAAAAGTGGAGGCGGTTTTTACCCAGCACCTTCAACCTCTCCAAGATGGCTTTGTCTGGGAGACTCTTTTCAGCAGCTAACAGGGACTTGATCTCCTCTTCTTCCCGATTGAGCAAGGTGAGAGTTTCGAGTTGGTTGTCGATATAAAAATGATCTGCCCCCGTAAAAGTAGCGCGAGCGCACAAATTGAGATGCTGCCGTTTTTGTTGGAGACGCAAGACATCTGCAACCGCCCTCACCTCCTCCTTGGCTCGGCTGCAATCGCTGACCTTCTGCCCATAAAAAAACAGCGCTCCCATCAGGGGAAGAAGGGCTCCTAAGAAAAGATAGAACTTAAAAGATTTACGAGTCATTTCGGAGAAAGAATCCTACTTTATAACGCTCTTTGTTCGCCACCCAACGCACTTCGCTTTTTGGGTCGAGCAGCGGATGCCCCTCCAAAAGCTTTTCATGGAAAGCCCGTGCATGCGTGGGAGTGTCGCTGCAAAACTCAAGCTCCACACGCACCCGATAGGGATCATTTTTCTTACTCGGGTCAGGTCGCCGCACTAAGTGATAATCGAAGCTTTGGATATAAATTCCCTCTTCTCTCGCCAGGGCAGCGATCACGTCACTTGCAGTGGGAATGCGGGGGACAAGCGGATAAAGGTCCACTTTGGACACTTGAGACTTTTGAATCTCTAAAGCGCGCGCGCGCATCTGATCGATGGGAAGAGGCACTAATTCTTTTTCCCCCGTGATCTGCAGGAGGCGCAAATACTCTTGACTGACCTCTTGCTCTTTGACCTTAACGACCTGTTCCCCGAGAAAGCAGAGAGAGATGAACGCTAAGAAGAGAGCCACACCAAAAAGGCAAAGGCGACCCCGAATGCGCAAAAAAGGGTGGCGATAGGAGAGCTCTTTTTGCCTAAAATCGATCCCCTTTTTTTCCTTTAATGCGCCTAAAACAAGCCCGATAGGAACTGCCATCTTCGACGAGGGGGAATCGGGCAAGGGAACAAAGGGCATTTCCAACCCCTCACTTGCAGCCTCGAGCAGCTGAGGGAAAGAGGGGAGCTCTCCTGTTGCAAAAAGTTGCGAAATGCGCTGCCCTTTTTTGCGAGTGAGAGCGAGAAAGCTTTTTGTAATGGCGGCCTTGAACGCTTGAGTTTTATCGATGGACTCCTCGGCAAAATCTCTAGATCCCATCTCAAGAGAGTGGGCAGCGAGGACCACAGCTTCTTTGACGATGCAAAGCGTTGTCGCGCTCTCTCCCAAATGGAGAATCCCCCTGGGGATTTCCTCGCCCGGAGCAAATTCGGCAATGAATTGAGCGAGCGCTTCTGGAACACAGCTGATCCTCTCAGGGTCTATCCCATGCGATTTGAGGGCCTCTAAATGGGCAGCAACGCGGATTTTAGGGGCAAGGATCAGAGCCAGTTGAATTCCAGACTCCCCCTTTTCAACCACCTTGTGGCAAATACAGGTCTCCTCAATAGGAAGGGGGAGCAAAGGTTCTAATTGAAAATCCCTCACCTTATCGATTTCTTTCTCGTTTTTCACCTTTAACGACAACTGACGCACGAGCACATCGCTACTTGCTAGAGCAGAGATGATCAGCCCTCCTGGATCCACCCCTTCATGGATAGAAGTTTTTTTCCCACGCCGCTTCAGCGTCACTGCGCGCAACTGCTCTCTATAAATTTCGATCCCAATTAAAGGAGAATTTCCAATGTCCATTGTGGTGAAATGCTAGCATATACCGCCCAAAAAACCACCTTTTTGTTATCCTGTTTCTTATGATTAGAACTCTTGTCTCTTTGCTTTTTAATATTTATGTCACTCTTCTTTTTATTCGCATCCTCGCCTCTTGGTTTCCCCAGTGGAATGATCAAGCGTGGATGGTGCCGGTCAAGCAGGCGACCGATCCGTATCTCAATACCTTTCGTAAAATTGTGCCCCCAATTGGAGGCCTCGATTTTAGTCCCACCGTGGCCCTTTTAGCCCTATTTGTCCTCGAATGGCTGCTTCTAATCATCCTTTAACAAAAATTATCTACTCCCCACTAGCTGGGTGTAGCGACGTCCCTTTTCGGCTGATGGCGCGGCGTCACGGCCACCGCGGCCTCGTCTTTTGTGAGATGGTCAAAATGGAAGCGCTGGTCCGAGAGGTCCCAGAGACGCTCAGCTACCTCGAATACACCGAGGAAATGCATCCGATCGGCGCACAAATTGTGGGCAGTCGCAAAGACTTGGCGGCTCCTTGTGCAAAAATCATTGAAGATTTGGGGTTTGATGTGGTCGACCTCAACTGCGGTTGCCCTGTCGACAAGGTCACTAAGGATGGGTCTGGCTCTGCCCTGTTGCGAGAACCCGAGCGGATCGGGGAGATCATCTCCAACATGTGCGCGGCCGTTAAAATTCCCGTAACCGTCAAAATTCGGATCGGTTGGGATCACAGCTCTATCAATGCCTCAACGATCGTCTCGATTGCCGAAGCAGCGGGCGCTCAGATGATCAGCATCCACGGCAGAACCCGCCAACAAGGGTATGAGGGGAAAGCAGACCGCGACGTGATTGCGCAGGCTGTAAAAGCCGCAAAGACCATCAAGGTGGGGGGCAATGGAGATATCTTCGACCCTGAGTCGGCGCTCCACATGTTTGCCCATACGGAGTGTGATACCATCTTATGTTCAAGGGGGGCGATGGGGCAGCCTTGGATTGGACACGACATCGAGCGAGCATTACAGGGGCTCCCTCCTCTCTCCCACGACCCCTTAGAGGCGCTCTTAGAGCATATTGATCTGATCACCCAATATCGCCCTGAGCGGAAACACCCTT
>JAFEGQ010000061.1 GCA_018239785.1 Verrucomicrobiota bacterium | reverse complement strand
GACCGTGGAAGAACCATCGGCGCTTGTGACGATGGTCTTCCCCTCTTTTTTGCCAGCAATAGCTGGCTGGTAATCGAATTCATGTGTGGATATGTAATTCTCCCCAACGCCTACGGGGCGGAGGAGTTTTTGGACTCTGTAATGGGGTTCACTTCCCACACCTGCATAAGTGAACTTGGCGTTATCGTCTTTAGAAAGGCTGCTGATAAGCTGAAAACGCTGATAAGTGAGCATCTCATGCCGATAGTTAGGGCTGCTCGATGCAATGAGAAGAGGAGGGGGGTTATAATTGATTTCTCTCGTACCGCCGTCCTTCCGAATTTTTGCTTTACAGCGAGGAGAGACATACTTGTAATCTGTGGTCAAGCCCGTCGAAGAGACCCAGTGAGAGTTTTCGTCCCAAGGAGCTCCTTGTTGCTCGAGAGAAGCGTAGGCATATCTCTCAGATGGGTCTAAGCTCTCAAGAGAAACCAGGTGCAGATTTGTCTCGTGAAGAGAACAGGTGTACTTGAGGATTTTGCCATTAGGAAGTCTTTCTTTGGCAAGGCCATAAACCCAGCCATTTAAACCGCGTCGGCCGAGTCGTCCGTACTCAAAACAAGAGCCATCGGGCAAGTGAACAATAACCGTATTGAGATCGTTTCCGATCTCAATACGCGTATTTCTGGGGTCATATTTCCCACTGGGAGTATCCCCTTGCGCGTTTGTGATGGCATAGGTGGGTGAGGCGAGGGTGGTCTTCCCCTCTTTCACACAAAAATCGAGGGTGGATCCGTATCGGTCCGTGAAACGGACCGTTGAGGAGGGGCAATCGAGTTCGAGGCGCAAGTGGGGAAAAGATTGCCAACCTCGATAATGGTCTTGGAGGTGGGAAAAGAGGTAAAAATTGTCGATATCCCCTTTCTCCCCTTTCACCGAAGAGAGGGAGACAGGCATGTACGGAGGGATATAGGTTCTGCTGAGAACGAGGTCCTGAGCTCCTCGGATGACCATGTCGTTCTGTCTGAGAACAGGTTGTCCGCTGAGCGGGCTAACCACGCCACCGACAAGAAAGTCGGGCTCGCTATTGAGGGTGGCGATCTGCTCAGGGCTTGAGAGGACCAGGCGCTCTTCGTACTCTTCTGCATAGCCAGCAAAGGGAAGAAGACAGCTGAGAAGCATGCTGAGATAGGAAACGGCTCGCATCGAGAACCTCCGAGGGGAAAGCCGTTCTTGTATAAGAGAATTAAAGATTTAGAACAACTGAACCAGAACAATTTTATATGGTGTTCTGGATCCGACTTAAAGAGCTGTTTTTTCGTCCCATGAGGTCACTATAGAAAGTCAACGATCTCGACCCAATTTGGCATCTTGCCTACCGCTTGTTGCGACCGCAACGTCAAAACTCCACTCACTTGATCGATGGCATAGGTGCTCAAACTATTTGAATCCAGGCCAACAACAAGCAAGAAGCGTCCGCGTGAATCGATCGCAAAGCCCCGCGGAGTCGTCTCAGTCGGCCAACGCCCAATTGGATTGAGCATGGCAGTTGTGGGGTCAATAGAAAACCCAACCAGCGTACTCGTCTGCCTCTCACTTGCATAAAGGAACCGACCATCTGGCGTGACATGGATGTCAGCCGCATTTGCTTCGCCAAGGAAATGAGCGGGCAAGGTAGTCACCATTTCGATTTCCGCTAACGTTCCGGCGCCAGGTTCAATCCTAAAGGTGCTGATAGTCGCATCTGTTTGATTGAGTAAATAGAGGAAATGGCCGTTTGGATGGAAAGTCAGATGGCGTGGTCCCGCTTTATGACGCGTCGGCACAGTAGGTGGGGTATTGGGCGACAGTGTTCCTGTCTGCTCATCGAAGATCATTTGCATAATAACGTCGGCACCAAGAATGGCAGCATAGGCGAAACGATTCGGCTGGTCGATGATGATGCAATGCGCATGTGGCTCCGTTTGTAGGATCTGGGTGGCAAGGGGGTTGATCGATCCATCGGGATCAATGCGATAGACGGCAAGCTTCGCATCTGTGTAAGAAGCGCAAAGGAGAAACCGTCCATTGCACGCCATCGTGAAATAGGCCATTGCGCTGACAAGCGGCGTGAGTGAGAGAGGTGTCAATCGACCGGTGTCAGGGTCGATGGCAAAAGTCGATGCAGGAAAAGGGGGGCTGCGCAAGCCCGCATAAAGAAAACGGCGATCCGGACTGACTGTCATGGGCAAGCTGGTAGGAGATGGTAGATCGGTCCCAGGGATGGCAATGCTTGCAACATCTGTGAGCGCCCCACTCTCACGATCCATTTTGAAGATACTTATTTCCTTGCTCTCAGCATTTGAGACATAAACAAAAGTGCGCGACATCGGATCTCCCTCCTTGTCCAATTGCCCTTTTAAAGCTTTCTTGTTTATTTTCAAATTATAAAATTTTTAGCTTCGCTGTAGCATTTGTGACAGAGGACTAGACAATGGAGCCTCCTTAAATGGCCAAACATCACTTAAATGCCTTAACCGTATTCAACGTGAAAGGCTGGGATTTAGCCCGAGGCTTGCAAGCAGGAATCGGGTATTGTGTCCCTCTACTGCTTGCAGAATGGTTCAAGCTGCCACAGCTCTCATGGATTGGAATTATCGCCTTCTTCAGCGCTCTGACTGATCCCCAGTGGCCGCCTCGCAGCCGTTTTTTCACACTCATTTTTTTCACCTTAGGGAGCGCGCTTGGGTCTTATATTGCTGTTTTTCTCAACCCCTACCCCTGGCCTGCAGCCCTCTTCGCCTTTATCTTCTGCACCTTTGCCATACTGACTAGAGTCTGGGGCAGTAGTGCCGGCGCTGCCGGCAATTTGGCTGCTATCATCCTCCTGATTGCGCTTGGGCTTTCTAACCAATCTTACTTCCATTCAGGGACCGCCATCGCAGCTTTAAGCCTAGCTGGCGGCCTGTGGGCGTTAGTGCTAGCCTTCACAGTCGGGCACAAGTCATCGAAAGGGGCCATATCTACCGCTCTAGCCAACGTGTTCCGAGCAGAGGCTGCCTTCCTTCGCAACATACTAGGGCATTCTGTGCCGCTACAGCGAGGCGCGGTCCGCGATGCGATCGAAAGAGCCAGAGCAGTACTGGTCGCGGCACCGCCCGGCTGGGGAACGAAGCTACAGACCCAGCGCTTTACGTTGATGTTGTCAGCTGCCGAACGGGCAATGACAGCCTTCCTTGCTATCCGCCATCTTCTACAAGAACGCAAGGAGGAGGATCTCCCCTCTTCTGCTCTCAATACAATGGCAGAGCAACTCGATGCGATTGCAGATGCAATCATGATTGGCTCGAATATCGATAAAAATATTTCCACCCCCCTAGGACCTGCTATAGCGGAAGAGATAGCAGAGCCGATTGCTAATGCGGTGCGCAATGGGGCTGCCTGGATCGATGCGGCTGGTGAGTATCTTGTCAGCACCTCCCCCACAGACGCTTCAGCCATTCCCGAGCTTGGCGCTAGCAGGACCAACTATTTTGGCGAGTTGCGCAATAACCTGACCTTTGCCTCACTCTCCTTCCGCCATGCCCTTCGCTTTGCTGTGACGGCGGCAGCTTTGACGCTTGTCACGAAGCTGCTGCAATTAGACTACGGCTATTGGATCACGCTGACCGCGGTCATCGTTCTACAGGCCTATCCTTCTGCTACCTGGCAACGAGCAGCCCAACGCGTTGGGGGGGAGCATAGGCGGCGGCATTATTGCAGCTGCCGCACCTTTTGTGTTGCATAACGCAATGGAGATCACGCTGGTCATCATGCCGTTGAGTATCCTATCAATGGCGCTGCGATGGGCCAGCTATGCGCTCTATGTGCTTTGCATCACCCCACTGTTCATTTTGATGACTGAATTGCTTAACCAAGGAGGCCTTTTGAAACCAGAGCTGGGAGGAGTAAGCTCGACTTTGTACATTTTGAGTGACTCGCTGCGCTCGCCACTCAGAAAAATTTACAAGGCGAGAAATAGAAGTTGATAGAGAGCTTCCCACTTCGCATACTGATTGTTTTAATGCGACAAAAGGT
>JAFEGQ010000060.1 GCA_018239785.1 Verrucomicrobiota bacterium | reverse complement strand
AGGGCGATTTTTATCGAGCTTTTCTGGGTAGGCTTTGAGAAAGTACTTCTCCACGATCACCCCCTCCTCGTCGAGCAAAAAGAGGTCGAGATCCTGATAGCAGTTGAACATCCAAAAGGTGTGTTGCTCACTGCTCGGAAAATGGAAGAGAAGTGCGTGGGTGGGTGGGAGCTCTTGCTGATCCATGAGCCCCCAGGTGAGCTCTTCGGGAGTTCTTGCGTGAAAAAGGGTGAGCGCACAGGTTAAAAGCAAAGAAATCATTTTACCCCTAAAAGGGGAAAGAGCGCTTTCCCTGTTGGGGTGGCGAGAGCAGCGACTTCTTGAGGAGTCCCTTGAGCGATCAAAAGCCCTCCCGCCTTGCCAGCGCCAGGCCCCAGTTCGAACAGGTAGTCCGCAGAGGCGATCAGGTCGAGATTGTGCTCCACAACGACTAACGTATGCCCTTTATCGACGAGCTTTTGCAAGACATTGAGAAGATTTTTCACATCTTCGGGGGAAAGGCCTGTGGTGGGTTCATCGAGCAAGTAAAGAGCAGCTCCCCGGGTCCGTTTTGCGAGCTCGCGACTGAGCTTCATCCGCTGCGCTTCTCCCCCCGAGAGGGTTTGGATCCTTTGCCCCAGTTTCAAATAGCCAAGGCCCACTTGACGCAGCTGTTTTAAGCGCCGCTCAATGTGGGGAAAGGAGGAGAAAAATTGGTGCGCCTGATCGACGGTGAGCTCTAAGAGCTGCCCAAAACTTTTCCCTTTGTAGGTGACTTCGAGGGCAAGAGGATTAAGGCGCAGTCCCTGACACCCTTCGCAAAGGAGGTCGACACAAGGCAAAAAGTGCATATCGATCCGCTTATGCCCCATCCCCCAGCAACTGCGGCACATCCCCTTGAGGTGGTTATAGCTGAAGTGGCCAGGAGAAAGCCCTTTGACGATGGCTTGGGGCAACTGCGCAAAGAGCTGCCGCAAGGGGGGGGCGATGTCGCAGAAGGTCGCCACATCGGCGCGGTGGGTTTGCCCGATCGGATTTTGGTCTAAAACGATGGTCTCACCCTTAAAGGCGGGTTTGATGTGCCGGTGGACGAGGGTCGATTTTCCAGAGCCAGAGACTCCTGTAATGGCGGTTAAGCAGCCTAAGGGGAGATCGAAAGAGAGATTCGCGAGATGGTGGCTAGAGGCTTTTTTAATCGCGAGGTAATGCTTGGCTTTTCGAGGAGAGGGGTTGAGGGGCAGAGGAACATAGAAAAAGGTTTCGGCAGGAGTCCCCCGAGCCATGATATGCCCCCCTTCTGCCCCCGCTTTGGGGCCAAAGCCGAGGTGGTAGTCAGCTGCAAAGACAGTGGCGGGGTCATGTTCGACCATGACGAGGGTATTGCCTAGGTCTTTGAGCCTTTTTAGCGCTTGACTTAAGGCACCAATATCTTGGGGGTGAAGTCCTACAGTGGGTTCATCAAGCACATAGAGGACGCCGGTGAGGCCACTGCCGAGTTGGCGCGCGAGGCGAATCCTTTGCATCTCTCCATTGGAGAGGGTGGGGGCTGATCGGTGCAGAGCGAGGTGTCCAATGCCGATGTCGACGAGAAATTGCAAGCGGCTCACGAGCTGTGCATGCACTTCTTCGAGGAATTTTTCGCTAATGGTGAGATCTTTGAGGAAGGCAAGCGCTTCGGTGGCGGGCTGGAGACATAGTTGCCCTAAAGAGATGTTTTTAATGAGCACATGGCGCGCAAGGGGATGGAGCCTTTCCTCATTACAGCTATCACACCCCAGCCCCTCACACTCTTCGCACATCCCCTCCTGGGTATTAAAGGCAAAGGATTTGGGGGTGATGGGGGGATAAGATTTTCCTGTTTTCTCAACGGAAAAACTCAAATTAAAGAGCTTTTCCTCATCCCGATGCAAAATGGTGATGAGGTTTTCCCCCACCTTGGCAGCAGTTTCGATCGCCTCAAAGAGGCGAGAGCGCTGCCTTTGCTCAATTTTTAGCCGGTCGACGACGAGAAAAAGGCGGTTTTTTTGCCGTCTGTTATAGGGGACCTCCTCTTCAAGGAGATGGGTCTCTCCATTGAGGCGAATACGGAGAAAGCCCTGTTTTTTGAGTTGCGCAAAGGAGGGTTCTTTGAGAGGTGCGAGCACTTCGATGTTTTCTCCCTCGCAGGTCTCTAGGAGTCGCGCTACCACATGCTCCTTGGAGATGGCCCGGATCACCTCTTTTGTTTCGGGGCAATGGGCAGTGCCTAGGTGGGCCCATAAAATGCGGAGGAAGTCGTAGATCTCGGTGATGGTCCCCACCGTCGAGCGGGGATTGCCGGCGTGGGCTTTGTGTTCAAGGGCGATGGCAGGGGAGAGCCCTTCAATTTTCCCCACTTTGGCTTTGGGAAGCTGGTGGACGAACTGGCGCGCGTAAGGGGAGAGCGATTCGCTGTAGCGGCGCTGCCCTTCAGCATAGAGGGTGTCAAAGGCAAAGGAGCTTTTTCCAGACCCCGAAGGGCCGGTGCAACAGGTCACTTGCCCCCTGGGCAAAGTGGCAAAGACATTTTTCAGGGTATTTTGACGCGCCTCTTCCACTTTGATATGGGTCAGTTGGGAGGGTGTGGAGAGGGAAGGTGTATTTGTGGAGAGCTCCTCTTTTTCTCTTGGAGCCCCTTCATAGAGGATGTATCCCCCCTCAACTCCCCCTTCTGGCCCCAGATCGATGGTCCAATCGGCCCGCTCGATCAGGTCGCAATTGTGCTCGATCACCACGACCGTATTTCCTTTATCGACGAGCTGGTGGAGCAAATTGAGCAGGTGGCGAATGTCGTGAAAATGGAGCCCTGTGGTCGGTTCGTCGAGGAGGTAGAGGGTCTTTCCTTGAGAAGGGCGCGAGAGCTCTTTGGCCAGCTTGATCCGCTGCGCCTCTCCTCCAGAAAGGGTCGTGGAGCTTTGTCCGAGTTTGATGTAGCCGAGGCCCACCTCTGCAAGCGTTTGCAATTTTTCGGCAATTTGCGCGTGAGATTTGAAAAACTCGAGCGCCTCATCGACGTTCATCTCGAGGATGTCGTAGATATTTTTCCCTTTGAAGCGGACGGAGAGAGTTTCTTGATCGAATCTGTGGCTATCACAAGCCTCACAAGGGATCCAGGTGGTCTCAAGAAAATCCATCTCGACTTTAAGCATCCCCATCCCAAGACACCGCTCGCACGAGCCTTCGGCGACATTAAAGCTAAAGCGCCCTGCCTTATAGCCTTTGGCGAGCGATTGGGGCAGCTTGGTGAACAGATCCCGAATGAGGTCAAAGAGCTTGATATAGGTAGCGGGGTTTGATCGGGGATTGCGGCCGATCGGACTTTGATCGATGGCGATCACCTTTTTTAGGTGCTCGATTCCTTTCAGTTCTTGATATTTTCCTACCTCTAATTCTGCTTTGTGAAGCTCATTGGCAAGAGCGGGGTAGAGGGTTTCAAGCACGAGGGAGGACTTGCCTGAGCCTGAGACCCCCGTAATGGCGACAAAGAGCCCCAAGGGGATCTTCAGATGGACATTTTTGAGGTTGTGGTGCGAGGCGCCGATGAGCTCGAGGTGAGTGTCTTTGGGAGCTCTTTTGGGAAACAGCGGGATCTTTTCTCTCCCACTGAGATAGGCTCCTGTGAGAGAGGTGGGGTGGGCCAAAAGCTCTTCCAAACTTCCACTGACGAGCACTTGCCCCCCTTGAACACCCGCTCCTGGTCCAAAATCGACAATATGATCAGCCGCTCGCAAGGTCTCTTCGTCGTGCTCCACCACGATCACTGTGTTCCCCTGATCGCGCAGCTGCTGGAGCGAGTGGAGCAGTTTTTTATTGTCTCGAGGATGCAGGCCGATGGAGGGCTCATCGAGGATGTAGGTGACCCCCACGAGGCCACAGCCAATTTGGGAGGCGAGGCGCACTCTTTGGGATTCCCCTCCAGAAAGGGAGGGGGCTGTCCGCTCTAACGTGAGGTAGTGGAGCCCCACATTCATCAAAAAGTGAAGGCGCCGATCGATCTCCTTTAAGAGCTCTTCAGCGATTAGGGTCTCTTGCGGAGGCAGCTGCAATTTTTGGAAGAATTGGAGCGCCTCGAAGATGGTCATCTGACAGATCTGCCCTAACGTCAGACCTCCGACTTGAGCAGCTGCAGGATAGGGCGCTAAACGAGATCCCTTGCAAGAAGGGCACTGCTGCTTGCGCATCCACTTTTGCATATTCTCTTTGTAGGCGTCGCTACTGGCTTCTGCTAGACGCCGCTTGGCTTCAAAGTAGACCCCACGCCACTGGACCCGATCGACCCATCGCTTCCCTGTATCGGGGTGGACAAATTCCATCCGAATCCATTTTTTCTCCATTCCATGGAGAAAAAGGTGTTTCGCCTCTGCGGAGAGTTGTTTCCAAGGCGTGGTCACCTTAAAGCCGTAGAGGCGGGCTAAATTGCGGTAGATATTGCCCCACTTGACCGTTTCGTAGCCCCCTGCAAGGCAGCAGCAATCTTCAGAGATGCTTAAACTCGGATCGATTACCTTCTCTTCGTCAAACTCTTCGACAACCCCTAATCCTTGGCATTGAGGGCACATCCCACTTGGGTTGTTGAAGGAGAAGTCGTGGGGTTCTAAAGGGGGGTAAGAGCACCCAGAGACAGGGGAGTAGGCGTTGAGGGAAAAGAGGTGATCCTCCTCCGTATGTGCGATGCAGACCCCCTTGCCAATCTCAAGCGCTAAGATCACCGCTTCAGCGATGCGCGAGTGGTTGTCTGAAGAGAGGACGAGGCGGTCAACGACTACCTCGAGATCGTGGGTGACGTTGCCATCGAGAGCTGGGGGGTGTTCGAGCTCGATCCACTCGCCATCGCATCTCGCCCTTAAAAACCCCTCCCGCTTCAGCTGGTCAAAAGTGTCGATCAGCGTCCCTTTTTTTGACTTAGCGATGGGGGCTAAAATGAGAAGGCGAGCGCCCTCTTCGAGCTGCTGGATGGCGCGAATGATCCCCTCTTGGGATCTCGGTTTGACCGGTTCGCCGCTGATGGGGCAGTGGGGCACTCCTACCCTGGCAAAGAGGAGGCGCAGGTAGTCGTGGATTTCGGTCATCGTGCCAACGGTGGACCTCGGATTT
>JAFEGQ010000005.1 GCA_018239785.1 Verrucomicrobiota bacterium | reverse complement strand
GATTAAGATGTTTGACCCTGATCGTGGGGCCGCTAATGCTAGGCGATGCGCTACTCATGAACCAGCTTATTTGAGGGGATTACTTGGAAAGATATTCATCAATTAATTCTCATCAAAAAGCCCTGGGATATTCGTAGTCGCAATTGATGCGCTTAATGCCATGTTTTTAGCCACATCTCATATCTCGCGCAATAATTCAATACGGTTGAGTTCGTAGACCCCAAAAAGACCGCTGATTTCATTTCTTAGGCAATTCATTCAAAAAAGTGCGAAAAACCGCTGTTTGACGCAAAGGAGCTAACCAATCCTCGCGCATCAGCTCATCGACACTGGGCAAAGCTCCACTCGCTGCCGCTCTACGCAAGCAATGGATGGCTGCCTCTTCTTCTCCTAAATAAGCATAGAGCCAGCTCAAATGATAAAGAGCAGGGCAATGGCCAAGGGCAATGGCCTTGGCAAACTTTTCTTCCGCCTCTGCACAGAGTTTCTGGCTCCAAAGAGGATGCGAAGGATCTTCAACGAGATTGGCTAATCCAAGTAAACAGCATCCCCATTCATCCCAAGCAATCTCTTCGTCGGAATCTTTCTCTGTGAGGATGCGGAAATGCTCCATAGCCCTCTCATAACATTGAGGGTCAACCGCAAGTTCTCCTAAATGCAACCAAGCCAGGGCTAGATGGAGACGGACCAGCTGGTCCTCAGGCTCGAAAAATAAGACTCGCGTAAAAACTTCTATCGCCTGTTGATGAAACTCTTCATCATCTGAAAGCATCCCCAAATAATCGAGGGCACATCCATAGTTGAACACCCAATCGAGACTCGCCTCCCCTTCCATCCCTCCGCGCAAACTCATGGCCCGATCAAAACAGCGCAGCGCCTCTTCTGCATAGTCGATCCTCTCTGAAAGCTCAGCAATGCGCAGTAAACAGAGGCCCCACTGGTTGTAGGCAAATGCAGCGGTTTTGTCCCGCTCACAAATGTAGGCGCAGTGAGCTGCTGCCTTTTCAAAGTGGCAGACATTCGCCTCGGCAAGTCCAATCGCAAATTGGGCTGTTGCCATTCCAAAATGAGCACTGAGGACTTCAGGATCGAGATGAATCGCTTTTGCAAATTTTTCGACAGCCTCTTTTTGCCGTCCTAAATCGGCAAAATAGATCCCTAAACTGCTCAACACCTCTCCCCAACGGCACCAAAGGAGACTGTCATCTGCAACAAGGGCAACCGCTTCACACGCCCTTTTTTCCGCTTGTCGCAATAAATCGAGCCGATTGTTTCGATTACCCAGCTCCGTTAAAGCTTGAATCATCAGCGCCGTCGATTCAGGAGTGGGTCCCGCGCAACTTTCGGACCGTTCAATTTTGATGAGCGCCTCTTCGAATTCCCGATCTCTCCCTTTTGTTTCTCCAGCTAAAAGAAGTAATTCCCCCCAATCGAGCCAGATCCTTTGAGCATCAGGGGCTAAATCGGTGGCTATTTTGAAACAATCCCGAGCTTTTTGAAAATATTTGTCATCCCGTGTCACCTCATAAAAACGGCGCAATGTCCGCCCATAAACGAGCCATCCTACAGGATCTTCTTTCGCCAGTTGAACAGCGTTGCCGTAACACTCTAGCGCCCTTGGCAACAACGCTTGATCATTCAACAGCTCTGCTAATCTGGCGACAATCTCCCCATAATCGATCCAAAAGCTCGCTTCATCGAGCTCCTTTTTTTCAGCCTGCTCAAAATAGACCAAAGCCTGCCGATAATCATGCGCCTCTCCAGAGAGATCTCCTGAAGCTTGCCAAGAGCGCCCCCAATCCCAAAAGAGATGCGAAAGGGACGTTTCCTCTTTTTGCGTTTGCTCTGCGCGCAAATACATCTTATCTGCACTACAAAAGTAATGGGCTTCTTTATGCACGATCCCCAAGCGGGTAAGAGCGGCTCCTAGGCTATGCCACGCTTCAGCACAATGCTCATCGATCAACACAGCACACTCGAGTTTCTCCACAGCGGCAATGAGCGCCTGCGATCGGTTATGTTGAATGCCGAATTTCAGCCAAGCGACCCCCTGCCAGTAGTAAACAAGAGCGCTTTGAGGGGCAATCGTCTCTGCTAAATCAAAGCTTTCCTTCGCCCCTTCTGCTTCTGTCACAAGGCGCCGCTCGCCGCGCCAAACAAAGAGGATAGCCAGAAGCTCTTGTTCATGGGTCGAAAGCTCTTCTAAAATATTTTTATCTTCCAAATCCCTTAAACGATCAAAAGTGCCATCGCGGATGATCTGTTGAAAAATATCTAAATAGGGTGATTTTTCGCTCATAATTAAAGGTGAGTATAACCCAAATCAATGAGGAAAGGAAGTGCTAGGTAGAAAGTTGAGAAATTTTTTCCAAAATTTCGGGGAGCTGATGAAGAGGTTTTTCGCAACGCCCTTGGTGACAGAGATAAAGGGTGGTTTGCCCCTCAATAGGCACCTGATCACGGCAAAGAGGAACAAGGCGCGTCAGCTGTTCGTCATCCTGGGATCGCCAAATCACCTCGGCGTTAGGAGCATGTTTGGACCCAAGAGATTTCAAAATTTCCTTACGACCATTTTGCTCAGCATTGAGGGCGATGACGAGAGTGGGAGCCTTTGCGTTGAGGTAGCGCTGCAAGGCAAGGCAGTGGTAGGTACCGGCTAAAGGAAATTGTTGTAAAAAAGCCTCGGAACGTTGGAAAATCTCCTCCGCTTCCACTAAAAACCGCTCAGCGCCAGTGATTTGGTAAAGGCGAATGAGATTTTCACAATGCACCGCATTGCCAGAAGGTTCTGCTGCATCATAAAGCTCGACTTGGCGCACCAAAAGATAGGGATCCTTTCCATCGGTTCGGAAAAAAGCCCCCTCTTCTTGCTTAAATTCGCTACTTAAAACATTGCACAGTTGAATCGCCCAAGCGAGATAGTGACTCCCTCCTTGTGCTTTAAAGAGGGAAAGAAGCCCAGAGATTAAGTAGGCATAATCTTCAAGACAAGCAGCTAACCCCACCTCTCCTTGCCTCCAACGACGCAAAAGATGTCCCCCTACCCACATATTGCGTCTGATAAAATCTGAGCAAGCAGTCGCAATAGAAAGGTAAGTCTCGTTCGAAAAGGCAAAGGCCGCTTCGGCAAACGCTCGAATCGCAAGGCCGTTCCATCCGACGATAATTTTGTCATCGCAAAAAGGGCGGGTCCGTTTCTCTCGAGCTAACCAAAGTTGATGGCGCCATTTGGCGAGTTGTTCGGGAAACTGAAGAGGATCAAGTCGGTGCCGCCTTGCGAAGTCTTCGACGCTCATTTCTTGATAAAGAACGCTCCTTCCAGCTTCGAAATTGCCCTCCGCATCTACATTGTAGAACTCTTGAAAAAGGCGCCCCTCTTGTTCTCCGAGAACATGGGAGATTTCTTCCCTCGTCCACGTATAGAAAAGACCCTCCTGCCCCTCTGTATCTGCATCTTGAGCGCTATAAAAAGCCCCATCTGGATGGCGCATGACTGAAGATAAATAGTGCAGAGTTTCTTCAGCAACTTCCTTAAATAGAGGATTTTGCGATTTTTGCCACCCTTCGATATAAGCGAAGACGATCAGGGCGTTGTCGTAGAGCATCTTCTCAAAATGGGGAATCAGCCAATCGGCATCGACCGCATATCTGGAAAATCCTCCTCCTAAATGATCGTAAATCCCCCCCCGATGCATCATTTCCAAAGTTTTAGAGGCGTAAAACAGAGCGCGTGTGTCTTCTATCCGTAGCATGAAGTTAAGGTGAAAGGGCATCGGAAACTTCGGCTCTCCCTGCATGCCACCGCTAATGGGATCTGCGAGTTTGTAGTAGATCTCAGCAAGTCCGCTGATCAGCCCTTCAGCATCGATAACCTGGGAAGGAGGAGATTCGTGGGAATTCATCGCCAAGAGCAGCTGTTCTGCCTGCTCTAAGAGCCCTTCTCGCTCAGGGCTCGACCAAAGCTTCCCCATCCGCTCAATCAGTTGAGGTAAACTGAGAGTTTCCCTCCCCTCATCGGGAGGCATGTAAGTTGCGGCAAAAAGGGGTTTCAGATCCGGAGTCAGCACCAAATTAAGGGGCCACCCCCCGCCGCCTCCCATCATCGCTTGAGCCACCTCCATATAGAGGCTATCGACCTGAGGCAGCTCTTCCCGATCGACCTTGACGTTGACAAAGGTGGCATTCATGAGGCGAGCGATCGCCACATTGTTGAAGCTCTCTTTTTCCATCACATGGCACCAGTGGCAAGTGGCATATCCGATGGAGAGGAAAATGGGGCGGTCTTCCTCTTTTGCTCGGTCAAACGCCTCTTGCCCCCAAGGGTACCAATCCACTGGATTGTGAACGTGCTGTTGCAAGTAAGGGGAACTTTGCCCAGCGAGGTGGTTCGTATATTGTTCTGTCATCCCCCCACCCTACAGGGCCTTGTGTTTTTCTCAAAACGAGCTTAAGGTTCATGAAAAAGGAGTCACCCATGCCATTAATTCCAATGCGTCCATTACTTGACTTTGCAGCTGAACACAGCTTTGGAGTTTGTGCCCTCAACGTCAACAACATGGAACAAATTCAGGCCATCATGGCAGCTGCGGAGGCCACCCAGAGTCCGGTGATCATTCAAGCAAGTCGCGGCGCTCGAAAATATTCTCAAGATGCCTATCTGCGCCATCTGATCTTAGCCGCTAGCGAACTCCATCCGAATATTCCCATTGTCATGCACCAAGATCATGGCAACAGTCCTGAAACTTGCCTTTCTGCGATTAAGCAAGGCTTCACCAGTGTGATGATGGATGGCTCTCTAGAAGAGGATGGCAAGACCCCCTCCTCGTATGAATACAACATCGCTGTGACAAGAGCTGTGGTCGATTTTGCCCATTCTCTTGGGGTCTCTGTCGAAGGAGAGTTAGGGGTCTTGGGCTCACTAGAAACTCTAGGGGGAGAGCAGGAAGATGGGCATGGAGCCACGGGCAAGCTCACGTTAGAGCAGCTCTTAACCGACCCCGATCAAGCGGCCGATTTTGTCGCTCGCACAGGAGTCGATGCCTTAGCCGTTGCCGTTGGGACAAGCCATGGGGCCTACAAGTTTAAGAAACCTCCAGGAGCTGATGTCCTTTCAATTAAGAGGATTGAAGAGATCCACGCCAAGCTCCCTAATTGCCACCTCGTGATGCATGGAAGCAGTTCTGTACCCCAAGAGCTGATTGAGATTATCAATGCCCATGGAGGGAAAATTCGGGAAACCTATGGAGTGCCTGTCGAAGCTATCCAACGGGGGATCAAAAGTGGCGTACGAAAAGTGAACGTCGATACAGACAGTCGACTTGCCATGACAGGAGCCATCCGCAAAGCCTTCGATGAAGACGCTGCGATTTTTGATCCACGGGGCTATCTGACTCCTGCAAGAGCTGCGATGCAAAAGGTATGTGAAGCGCGGATGACCCAATTTGGGCAAGCTGGGTATGCAGGCAAATTGCCGATCGTCTCCCTTGAGACAATGGCCAAGGGTTACAAAGCTGGCAAATTTGGCAAAGCGGCCATCCCTCGCATCATCACCGCAGAATTAGCCAAAAAAGTTCCTTACTTAACTGGAACATAGCGGCACAGAAAATGGACAACTGGTGTCTAAGAAAATCCTCATGATTGCAGGGCCTAATGGGGCTGGCAAGACGACGATGACTTTAGAATTGCTCACGCGACAACAGACTGAGCTTTACGAATTCATCAACGCAGATGAGATTGCAAGAGGCTTAGCTCCCCTCCATCCCGAAAGTATGGCGCTAACCGCTAGTAAGCTGATGGTCAAGAGGTTAAGAGAACTTTTATCTATCGACAAGAGTTTTGCCTTTGAAACGACAGCCTCTGGCACCAACTACATCAAATATTTAAAGCATGCAAAGGCAAACGGCTATGAAATTAGCCTGACGTTCTTGTGGCTTATGAGTCCACAACAAGCGGTCCAACGAGTGATGCAAAGAGTCAAACAGGGAGGTCATCATGTCCCGGAGGAAGTCATTGTCAGACGTTATTATGGAGGCTTGAAAAACTTTATTTCTCATTACTTACCTCTTGCTGATAGCGCACTGATCATGGATAATTCTTCTGAAGCCTCGTTGGGAAGAATTGTTGCTCAAAAAGACGCAAACTGTAATTTAGAAATCTTAGGCCAAATCACTTGGCAAAGAATAGAGAGGACGGTCCATGAGCGATGAATTTCGCAAAATGATTTTGGAAGCTCATGAAAGAAGCTTTCAAAGGGCCTTTGAAACAGCTGTGCGCACCGGAACAGCGCTCGTGTTTGCTCGAGAGGGGAAAATTGTGGAAATCTACCCTCCTTACCGATACGAACTCGTCCCCATCAAACCGACAAAAAAGCGCAAATCCCGTTCACAGGCTCAGAAGAAGTAAGTTTATCATCGACTTTTTTTTCTCTATCGCTCAACCTAGCTCCCTAAAAAGGAGCGCTCAACGTGAAATCTACCAGCCTTTTTACCCCCCGCCCCCCCTTCCACAGCGCAAGACTACACAAACCCCTTTCAACATCCCTACCTTTCGACGGCCCTCTCTCTTGAAGCGCAAGCGATATTCACTAGACCTCTTTCGAAATTGATGAGGAGAGCGAAAGCATGAGGTTAGCAAGTAGAAGTCTC
>JAFEGQ010000059.1 GCA_018239785.1 Verrucomicrobiota bacterium | reverse complement strand
GGAAGTTGTGAAAATTTTAGATGAGTTAAAAAGAATTTTTTATGGCGCGATCGAAGGGGCCTATCCAGAAGTGATCGACCCGGGAAGTTTTGTCGAAGTCACCCAAAGCCGCAGAGCGGAATTTGGCCATTACCAGTGCAATAGTGCGATGAGGCTTGGCAAAATTTTGGGACAGCCCCCTCGTAAAATTGCGGAACAACTGATCGAAACGCTCGTCGATTCCCATCACATGGTGGCTAGATTAGAGGTAGCTGGCCCTGGGTTTATCAATATTCACCTTGATATGCATTTTCTCTCTCAACTTCTCGATCAGCAGCTGCGCTCTGGAAATGGGGGCATTGTCCCTGCACTTAAGCGGCAGAAAGTGATTGTCGAGTATTCAAGCCCCAATACCGCCAAAGAGATGCATGTGGGGCATTTGCGTTCGACGATCATTGGGGAGAGTTTGGCGCGTCTCATGGAGGCCCTTGGTCACGAGGTGCTGCGCCTCAATCACGTTGGGGATTGGGGGACCAATTTTGGGATGCTGATCGCCTACATGAAAGCAGAGCAATGCCAGGGGGAGGCGTTAGAGGATCTTGTGAATTTTTACAAGGCCGCCAAACTGCGCTTTGACCAAGATCCTGTTTTCAAGAGAGCTTCCCAGGAAGAGGTGGTTCGATTACAAGGAGGGGATCCTGAGGCGTTGGATGCTTGGAAGAGGATTTGCGCGATTTCTCGCCAAGCCTATGAGGAGATCTACGCTTTACTCGACGTCCATCTCTTAGAGCGAGGAGAGAGCTTTTACAATCCGATGTTGCCGCAGATTGTAGATGAGCTCGAGCAAAAGGGATTAATCACCCTCTCCAATGGGGCTAAGTGTGTTTTTTTAGAGGGGTTTACAGGAAGAGAAGGAGATCCTCAGCCACAAATCGTCCAAAAATCAGATGGGGGCTACAACTACTCGACGACTGACTTAGCGGCTTTAAAGCAGCGGGTCGAAGAGGAGAGGGCGGAGCGGATCATCTACGTGGTCGATTTAGGGCAAAAAGTGCATTTCGAGATGGTGTTTGCCACGGCCCAGCTCGCAGAGTGGGTCGATCCTTCGAAAACAGAACTCAACCATGCTGGCTTTGGACTGGTTTTGGGAGCCGATGGAAAGAAATTTCGGACGCGCAGTGGAGAGACTGAAAAGCTCATCGATTTGCTTACACGCGCTGTGGAGCATGCGGGGTTGGTGTTGAAGGAAAGGATTGGTGAAGACATAGAGTCTGCCAAGCGGCTTGGCATTGGCGCTGTCAAATATGCTGATCTTTCGGTCAACCGAATGAGCGATTATCAATTTAGCTACGACAAAATGCTCTCTTTAGAGGGCAATACTGCGGCTTTTCTCTTTTACTCTTACGTGCGGATCAAGGGGATCAAACGCAAGGTGGGGCTAGAGCTGAACTTTACAGAGCAAGTCGTGCTAGAGCACCCTTCTGAGCAGGCCCTTGGCCTGCATTTAGTACAATTTTCTGAAACGCTAGATCTGATGGCGCGCGATCTTTTGCCCAATCGCTTGACCGACTATCTCTATACTTTGGCGGAACTGTTTAACGCCTTTTTCCGCGATTGTCGCGTAGAAGGGACGCCCGAACAAAATCGGCGCCTCCTCCTTTGTGAAGCAGCTGAACAGGTGATGGGGAAAGGATTTTATCTCCTTGGCCTACAGCCATTAGAGAGGATGTAAATGGGGTGTGGTGAACGCTCGTTACGAGCATTCACCACCATAGTCCCGCTTACCGATCTTCCCGAAGGAGAGAAGTGTGAATGGTTACTCTTGTTCAAGATCTATATCCGTTCTCCTATGGAGTCTGAGCAAATCTGCCTCGAGGTCGATGTCATCCAGCCCGAGCTCTTTTTCACTAATTCCAAAACCAAAAGCTTGCTGTTTTAAAAGAGAGAATAAAGAACAATACGCCATCAGTTCCCCCTTGTTGTAGTCCTCAAAACCTTCTTTCGGATTATCCGCTTCTTTTTTTGCTTCTCTCGCCTGCTCTTTTAACAATGTTATTGAATCACTAAGATATCCTTTGATTTTTTTCTCGTTCATCACATCGAGCGTCCAATTATCTTCTCCAAAATCAACATCAGGATTTCTACCAAGGCCAAGCAAATCTATGTCAGGTTTTATATCCGCCAAACCCAATTCTTTTTGATTAATACAAAAAGCAAACGCTTCATTCTTTAAAAGAGTAATAATTGAATAATATCCCATTATTATGCCTTCGATGTAGCCATTCGATCTTTTTTTCTGATTATCCGCTTCTAATTTTGCTTTTCCAGCCAACTCTTTTAACAAAGCTATTGTGTCAATAACATATAGTTTGAATTTTTCATTATTCATGAGAAACTCGACTTTGTACATTTTGAGTGACTCGCTGCGCTCGCCACTCAGAAAAATTTACAAGGCGAGAAATAGAAGTTGAT
>JAFEGQ010000058.1 GCA_018239785.1 Verrucomicrobiota bacterium | reverse complement strand
TTTCCCAAAAGCGTACCCCGCCAACTCCCCTCTTGTTTCAGAGGGGAGGGAACCCCACTCTGTGACAAGCTGATGAACTTCTGGGGCTATAGCTTCACTTAAGGCGTCCCATTGCTCAGTGCACGCAAGTTCACTGAGATGCGACAAGGCCGACCACATTTGTTTGCCAGTGTTGACAGGCTGCGTCGCCAGATCAGAGACGAGGAGGAACAGTCCCGATCCAGAGTCGTAGATGCCTCGGGGGAGCCCCTTAGCAAAGCCCAAACTAAATTCAGGAACAGACAGGGGATAAGCCTCTTGAGTCTGGGAAGCAAACTCATGGTAGTCTTCCAAAGAGCGTTCGTATTGGCCTAAGCCCAAATGGGCCATCCCTCTCTCAAGATAGAGAATCGGATGATTCGGGTTTGCTGCAATGACCTTACTTAAGTCGTGAACAGCTTGATGGTAGCATCCGTGATTCAAAGCGCTTTCTCCCCTCACTTGATAGGAGAAAGTGTTCAAATCGGTGGCTGTCCCCAAATTCAGATAAATCTGGGTGTAATCTGTGGAGAATTTCCGATCGACCTCACCATGCCCTGCACCCTCTCCCGGGAGCGTGAAGAGGTATTTTGCATTAACCTCCTGCACTTCTTGCGCAAGCCTTGGGCAGGAAGAAATCTGCTGCTCAACGTTGCTTAAGCTGTTGTGGCCAAAAGCAGAGCCCAAAGCTCTCCCATTTTCTTCCAAAGAGAGGGTCAGATTTGGGTTCGCCAGACTTGTTGGCTCGAAAAATTGTTGTTGAATGAGGTTCTCCTTAAAGGAGGCGACCTGTTCATCTATAGCTGATTTTAAAATAGGAGCTTCCTGAGCTTCTGCGAGGATCGCAGGCTCTTGGGAATGCTCCGCGTTTTTTCCTTTATCTACATCAACAGCTGCCCCTCCAGCAGCACTTGCCACGGCTGTGCCGACAGCCGGGGCGGAAGCTGCTGCAACAGCGACCACAACCACAGCGACAGCGACCACAATCACTGCGCCTATAATGAGCGCTTTTCTATGCTTTTTAGCGAACTTACGGAGCTTCTTCCAATGCTTGCTCACCCAACCCTTACAAAGGACAACGTCGTAATGACCGCTTAAAACAGCGGGCACAATCATGTACTGACATTCATCAGGAGAGACAAAGGAAATAGCGTTTCTATAAAGAGTTTCCTCTCCATTGAGAAGCTCTTCGAGGTCTTCTTGAAGGGAGAGGCTCTCTTCAGAATCGTCAGGGAGAGCTCCCTCTTTCGCTAAAAAAGCGACAAAGTGCTTAACCCTTTCCAGCCCCTCAAGACTGCATTTTTCCTCTAATTCCCCTGACTCAATTGCATCGAGAACCTGCAGAATGTCATCGTAAGAGAGGACATAATCGCTTGCCGCGCCCCCTTCTTCATAGCTGACCTTCTGAACATGGAAGGCGTCTATAGGAGGTGTAACGTGAGGATACACAAAAAAAGGGGGCGTGGTCAGCAGAAGCATCCAGCATATAAAGGCGTTAAGTCGGCGCATACGATTCTCTAAGTGAAAGGGTAGCTGAGTCTAAAACTCAAAAGATGGCATGTCAATGATTGCGCATCTTTCCGCATTTTTTACACAAATTCCGCGGAATAAATCGGTTGACTTAAGAAACGCCCCAGGATCACAATAAAGTGCCCAGATCTGTTTGGGGGGCAAACCAACAAGGAGGCCCCGTGATGGACCAGATCAAAAGCACGTTAGAGACACATCTCCAGCAGAAAGTTTGTAATAGGAAGTGGCTCAGCCCTCTTCTAGATAGGCAACCAGATACCGTTAAAGCAACCGATTTTCCGTATCAGATTCAAAAGAATGGTCAAGCCTTCCTTCAAGGGATGCATATTGTCCCTAGCCAGGTTCAGATCAATTTTCCCTTGACAAACGGTGCCCAAGGAAAACCTGTTTACGTGATCAATATTCCTTGGGGCCCAACGAAACGATCCTATGAAGAGCTGATGACACTCATTCAAGAACAGGCCTTTAGAACCAGCGCCATAGAATCGCGCCAAGAAGCAAACTGCCGCCTAGGAGTCGTTGTTGGTATGAATCAAGCAGAATCTCTAGACAGAGAAATAAATACTCGATTTTCTGAACGTATTCAATCTGTAAGTCCAGTTGACCTACCCGTGCGAGTTTTTGGGTTTCTTTGGAGCCCTACGTGGGAAAAGAATGTCAACCAGCCTTTGCTTTATGAAAATAAAAAATGTTTTTTACTTCTAAAGCTGCTCTCTAGGGACGTGGCTTTGGCCCTACGCCCCCTGCTGGAGACGCTCGCCTCAGAACAAGTTCCTTATGGGCAAATTCGAGAACGGATTAAAAACTCTGAGGAGACCTTAGGATTTGTGCAATATTTTAGACGAAATGCCGAGGCTTCCCCTCTTTATCTGATGACCTTGGATAGTGATGTGCTCGAAATGCGGACTGCAGGAGATGGTGCTTTTAGTTATCTGGATAGGGAAATACAATTTTCTCCTGATATCTTGACCACGGGATACCGAGCTCCTTCAAGCGCCTCCGGTTTGATGCGCTTGAGCGTCAAGGTGGATATGGCAGTGAGATGGGGGATGGCTCAAGTCATAGGAAATGCTTGTTATTATCCCGAGCCGTTTTTTGGTTTCAGATTGCCTTCCCACTTGCAGCCTAGCAATTTCTCCTTTCTAGGCAAAGAATCAAAGCTAGAGTCACGTCGCTTGATCCAAAATGGCATTAAGGCCGGTTACATTAACCCAAATAAGATGCGCTTTCTACGGGATGGCGCCCTTGCAACAGCAGTCGACCGCTTCTCTACCGATAAGGTCAACAAGATCACCACCGTGACCAAGAAAAATATTCTTGAAAAACAAGTGCTTACAGCCATTCATGGGATTGGACAGACGCATGCTTTCGCTAAACAATGGGCGGATAATCTCTATCTTGCACTGCCAAAAACGAAAGCTAAACGGGTGACGGACGTTACCACGCATCTGATGACCATCTACACCGTCTTTGACCCAACTAAAGTGATTAGCGGATTTATTACAAGTGTCCTCAAACAACAACACTCTACAAACGCGGCAGGGATCATCTTTCCGCAATACCAAAGGGTGGCTTGTCTGTTAGTTCGATCCCATCAATTCACCCCTAATCAGGGTCTCGAGGAGATAAAAAAGCTTGCGAATGCTCTCTACTCAGATAGAGATAAAAAATATGATGATTACGTCACATTTCTAACAACATTGAGGGAGAAGCTGCTTAGCGCTGGCAACAGCCTCTTGAATTTGGGGTTGGATCCTGTGTGGACACAAAAAGTCATCAAGGCAGCCTGTGTCTCAGGAGATGCGCTGTACAAAGTGTTAAAGGAGATCTACGAGGAAAAGTAGCTCCGTAAGCTTTCAGTCCCCGGCTTGCTGGGGACTGAAAGGGCAACTCAGCTTGCCCAGAAAACTTAAGCTCTGACATACTCCAACCTGTTCAGGCTTTTCTCTGAAAGGGGTCTCATAATCCGTCGGTCACAGGTTCAAGTCCTGTTTGCCCCACGTTTTTTTCTGATTGTGCAGCTAAAATGAATTCTCTAAACTTTATTGCACATAACTCGTCAAGAGCACAGTCTGTGTTTGTAAGTTGTTTGTGAACTACAGTAAATGAGATTTCTTTATATTCATGATCGAAAAATTAAGATGGTTTAGTATCATAAATTTCTATTATTTAACAAGCGTCTTAAAGCGGTTATTTTAGTAAAGTAAGATAGGCCAGAATGCCTCATAAATTGATCTTCTTTTGGCGCAAAACTTTCTTTTTCAATCTTAGATTGAAGATGTCCGTTCATGAATCCTATTAATTTTTGAGGACAATAATCAGCCGTTTCCACAAAACCCTGGTCTGCCTGAATCCTAAGACCTCTCGCAGAAGAAAACACAGGACTTCCACTGCCCCCTTCAAACAGGGCTTTTTGCTGAGAATTAATTGATGAATATCTTTCCAAGTAATCCCCTCAAATAAGCTGGTTCATGAGTAGCGCATCGCCTAGCATTAGCGGCCCCACGATCAGGGTCAAACATCTTAATCACATTTGCAGCTA
>JAFEGQ010000057.1 GCA_018239785.1 Verrucomicrobiota bacterium | reverse complement strand
TTTCGTTCTCGGCAACTGCATGAGTTGCGCTCGAACTCCAAACTTTGGCCCTCGGCAAAATGCAGGTGCACTTTATGATTTTATATTCGGGAATTGGTATAAATCCCAATTCTTCAGGTTATTTGGGTATAGACGCGGATTTTCTTTTCTTTGGATCCTTTGGGTCTACCAGCTCCTTCTCTCTTCCCCCCTCTGCCTTTTGTTCTTTTTTCTGCCGAAGGGGAGAGGTTGTTTTTTAGTCTTTCAGCGATAAATTTCTCTAAATAGAGAGGATAATTTTGCATCACCTCTTCTGGAGTTTCCCCAGCGTATGTTTCTTAGCGAAGTTGGTATTTAGCACGGAAATCGACCCCATCATAGACGCCGATGTCGTTGCAGAGATCCCGAAAGTCGCTCCGGGTGAGCGTGGGCTCTTGCACGGCGAGCGCCAAGATCATATCATGCTCGACGGGCTTGCCTTTTAAAAGGTCTTTGAGCCATTCCTCTTGTGCTTTTAAGACAAGATAACTTCCACAAAAGACGCGTCCAAATCGTTCGATCAGGAAACCCGTTTTTGCTTTTTTCGCCCCCCCTTCGTTGATAATAGCGTAGCGGAAATTCACTCCGGTAACGCCGTTGGAGGCCATCATTAAAACAATCGGCTGATCGGGGATCTGCTCTTTTTCAGGGTCGATGAAGGGCAAATCGCGGATCTTCCGGGCATCTCCGACAAAAGAGGCCAGCTTGCCTAAAGCGGCTTGTTTCAAGAGTCCTTCAGCTTTTTCTTTCATCGTTGTTTTACATGAGGAGGGGTAGTTGTCGGGGTTGAGATGGTAGTGGAGGATCACCCTTTTCCAGTACGTCTCATCATCTGTTGTCGGGAGTTGCTTCAAGAGTTGCCAAGGGTGCTTAGGAAGCTCTTCTTGTTCTGGCAGTTTGGAGGTAGCGCACAAAGAGGCAATCGCTCCAAGAGCTGTCGCTCAGGCAAAAGCAGCGCAGATCCATTGCGCTCTTCGATCGCGTAATTTCAAAGTTCCATAGGCAGCAACAACGCTGAAAAAGCTCAAAATAAGAGGGCGCTCTTGAGCGGGCAAGAGCGTATCGATGCAAGAATAGGTGACTGTTTTACAAGTTACCATGGAAAAATAAGTTTATTTAAATAGAAACCCATTATAAAAAACCAGAGGAAATAAATCAATAATTTAATGAAAATTTTGAACAATCGGAAAGCGTCTGCCGATTGAGAAAGCTTTTTCGGTCACTCGGAGACCAGGAGGCGCTTGCCTCCGTTTGTATTCATTGCGATGGATCCGGTGGACCAGATCTTCGACCAATGAAAGGGGGATTTCAAATTTTTCGGCGATGATCTTTGGAGGCACCCGCTTCTCAATGTAAGCGACGAGCACAGCATCGAGAATCGCATAGTCGGGAAGAGAGTCGCTATCTTTTTGTCCTTCAGCCAGTTCCGCCGAAGGGGGCTTGAGAAGGGTCGATTTAGGGATCACCTCTTGATCGCGGTTGATCCACCTCGCCAGCTCGTAGACTTGGAGTTTTGAGACGTCATTGATCACTGCAAGGCCGCCGCACATGTCTCCGTACAAAGTGGCATACCCCATTGCCATTTCGCTTTTATTCCCTGTACTGAGGACCAAGTGGCCATGTTTGTTGGACATCGCCATGAGAATTTGGCCCCGTGTCCGCGCTTGGAGGTTCTCTTCGGTCACATCGGGGGCTTTGCCTTTAAAATAGGGGGCAAGGAGCTGTTCCAAGCATTGAAAGGGGGGCTCGATAGGGATGGTGAGACATTCTATCTGCAGATTTCTGGCTAAGGAGAGGGAATCCTCGACAGAGCTTTCAGAGGAGTAACGGGAGGGCATGGTGATGCCTATCACATTTTTTGCCCCCACGGCGCAGACAGCGATGCAGGCGACGACGGCAGAATCGATACCGCCAGAAAGGCCGATCAACGCCGTTTTAAAGCCCGATTTGCCCATGTAATCGCGCAGTCCCAAGACAAGCGCATCAAACAGCTCTCCGGCCCCCCCTGTGATGAATCTTTTAGGGGGAGGAAGGTGCTCTGTATCGATCAAAAAGGCATCCTCTTCGAAACTATTTCCCTGAGCGCGCAGGTGACCAGAAGAGTCGACAACAAGGCTATGGCCATCGAAGATGAGGCTGTCGTTGCCTCCAATTTGATTGCATAAAATCGAGGTGCATTTAAGTCTTTGAGCAGTGCGGACGAGGGTATGGAGTCGTAGCTCTTTCTTTTCATAGCTGTAGGGAGAGGCTGAGAGGTTAACGAGGAGCTGTGGGCCTAGTAGGGCCAGTTGGCTAACGGGGTGATAGTGCTCATCAAAACCCACTTGTCGGTCTTGAGGTTCCCAGATATCTTCGCAGATCGTGATGCCCACTTTTTTGCCGCAGAGGTTCCATAGCTGGCTTTTCTCCCCCGGGGCAAAGTAGCGCCTTTCATCGAAGACATCATAGGTGGGAAGGAGGGTTTTATCTTGAAATCCCAGGAGTTTGCCATTTTCGATGACAGCAGCGGTATTATGGAGGGGTTTATCTCCCCCGATGCTCAGACGGATGGTTCCGATGATGATGGTGAGGTTTGCAGAGTTGGCGATCACTTCGTCTAGACATTTTGCAGCTGCATTGAGGAAATCGGGGAGGAGAAGCAGATCTTCAGGGGGATAGCCTGTGGTTGCTAACTCGGGAAACAGGACGAGATCGGCCCCCTGTTCTCGGGCAAGATCCAGAGCAGCGAGGATTTTCGCCATGTTCGCCTCAAAGGCGCCAATGGTCGGATTGAGCTGGGCGATGAGGATTTTCATGAGCCAAAGTCATCGAGGATGATGCTTTGACGCGCGACACCATAGTCATCGAGCAATTTCATCACACTCTGGTTATGAAGAGGCGGTCCGCACACGTAATAGAGCGCCTCTTCGGGTTCTTCCATCTTTTGTAGTTGTCCCACCTCGAAAGCCTTGAAGAGAAAGTTCGTCTTTGTAGGGTCTTGCTTAGGCCAACCCCCGTTCAGGTCTTCGGGGGCTGGCTCAGAGAGGACGAGGTGGTAGGAGAAGTTCTGAAAATCTTTTGCAAGCTGCTCATATTCTTCTTGATAGATGTTCTCTTTGAGGGAGCGAGCGCCATACCACAGGGTTACTTTTCTCTTTGTCTTTTCGGAGCGAAACAGATGCATGATGTGGCTTCTGCCGAAGCTACTTCCGGCGCCACCGATCAAGAAGACGAGCTCTCGCGCATCGTTGACCATGAATGATTCCCCGTAGGGTCCAGAGAGACGTACCGAGTCTCCCGGTTTCAGGCCAAAGGTATAAGAGGAGCAAATGCCCCAAGGGATGTTGGGGTTGGGTTCTCCATTGAGGAAAGGGGGGGAAGCGATCCGGATATTGAACATCAACTTGCGCCCCTCTGCGGGGTATGAGGCCATCGAGTAGGCTCGGATCACTTCGCCTGGGAGATCAGAGAAGTTCACCTCTCGATCGAACAACTTAAATCTCTCCCAATCTGTGTAGTAGATGGGGTCCATTGTCTCTTTCCACTCTCCCGTATTCGTCTGAAAAGGGGGGACATGGATTTGCAAATAGCCCCCTGAGCGGTAGGGGATTTCTTCGGGCACTTCGACGACCAGCTCTTTGATGAAAGTGGCCACGTTATTGTTCGAGATCACCTTGCCAGTCCATTCTTTGACGGAGAGAAGTTCATGGGGCACGTGGACGAGAACATCCTCTTTGATCTTGCATTGGCAAGAGAGGCGCCAACCCTCTTTCAGTTCTTTTTGGGTGAAGGTCGATTTTTCGGTCTGTAGGGGAAGGCCTCCCCCTTCCAACACTTGGACGCGGCACTGCTTGCAGGTGGCCTTCCCTCCACAAGGGGATGGGACAGCGATCCCATTTTCGGTCAGGGCCGAGAGGAGGGTCACTCCACTGGGGGTCTCCTTTGTCATCTCAGGGTCTTCATTGATGAAGAGTTTGCAAGCCTGAGAGCTGACGAGTTTTGCGCGAGTATAGAGGATCATCCCCGCCAAGAGGAGGCCGATTGCCACAAAGGCGACAATCGCAGCAACGGTGATCAAAATTTCTTCCCAAGCAAGCATCCCTTCCATATAGCAGGCCGATGCAATTGCTCTCAATGACTCAAGGAGGAAAGCAGTCGCATTATGGCATTGCTCGAAGAGCGTCGTAAAACTCAGAGACTTGCGTAAAAATTTTCTCTAAGCTTTGAGAAATACCGCATCGAGCGGCTATGTCAGAAAATTGGTGACCTTCATAGCAAGAGGCTGGCGGTGCTGGTAAAATCGGCAAAGCAACCGTTTGTCTGTAAATTCGCTCTTCTTCCCTAACTCCCTCACAATTATTCGTCGTTCATCCCTTGATTCAGCAAGGGCGTCATATCTAAATACTTCTTCACTGTGACCC
>JAFEGQ010000056.1 GCA_018239785.1 Verrucomicrobiota bacterium | reverse complement strand
CCCAAGGAGTTTGCTCAGGAATACGAACCTATTGAATTATTCACGACAAGGTCGCGAACAATTCAACAGGATATCGCTCGGTCATTCATAAGTTCACAAGCCCGAAATGCGGCTTGCGAACTTATTAACAACCTCACTCAAGAAGAGGAAGAAAATTTTGCGATTTCGACGAAGAAATAGGGAATGTCTACTTTAGAACGGACAACTTTCGGGGGCAGGTCACAATAACATTGCATGCGCATGCGAAAAAACTCCTGGCGCTTGCGCCGCCAGAAGCGGCAGAGTGGAGGATTGCTGAGTGGGCCAAGTGGTGCGAGCAAATCGCAGCTAACCCGCGCCACGAGGGTTTCCGTTACTTGGCCTACTGGCATAAGGATCAATCGGATATGGCGCGCATGCTCAAAAGTTTCTATGAGGTAGATGGGTGAATGCGGTCGTCGAATATTACATTGGTAGTTTTTTTAAGAGAATGACAGCTGGTGATAAGGAGAGTTTTCAAACATGGCTCGCTTATTGGGATTATGAAGCCCAGTTAGAGGCGATGCGCCAGATCACCCAAAGCGATCTTAGCAAGCTATGGCGGTCTGTGTTTTTAAGAGGTTGATGCTTCCCTTTCTGGGAGAGCGATTTATTTTATTTTTTATCATTTAATTGCATTTAGTGCCAAAATAGGGGAAAGAGGGGAGGCTACCTATGAGTCACTTAAAGCATGTGATGGATTATCTCGATCAAAAAGGGGCAGAGTATGAGCTGTTGCATCATTCCCCCGCCTTTACAGCGCAACGAACCGCAGAGGCGCAGCATGTTCCAGGGAAGAACTTCATCAAGGCTGTGATCATCAAAAGTCGAGAAGGGCACTTGATGTGCGTTTTACCCGCCATTCACCATGTCAACTTTGAAAAGCTTCAGGCAATTACGGGAATCGAGGGGTTAAAAATGGCTTCGGAAGAGGAAATTGAGGCTCTCTTTCCCCAGTGCGATGTGGGTGCAGAGCCCCCCTTTGGCTCTTGGGCGGGGATCCCCGTCTACATGGATCAGGCACTCCTCGAAGATGAGTATATCGTCTTTAACGCAGGGACACACACCGAAACGGTCAAAATGAGCCTAGATGATTATCAAAGGATAGAAAATCCTGCGATTGTCCCGCTTGGGGTGCATATTGCCGTAGCTGAGTAGTTTTTAGTCCTATTCATATTTCCAGTTTTTGCCTTTCCCTTCGGAAATATTTTGCAGGGCTTCTCCGATCCTTTTTTCCCGCGTCGAGAGCCGTTTCGCCTCTTCGATCCACTCAATGTACTCATTTTTTCGACCATTGGAAAACTGCTCAAAATGATTCCAAGCTTGATCTTTTCCCTTTAAAGCCAAGAGGAAATCCTCGGGAAGGGGGAGGTGCCCCTCTCTTGGAGCTTTTTTCGGCAGCTTGACCCCTTCTTCATTCAATTTCATGGCTTCTTTAAAATAGGCGAAAAGAATGGCCTCTTCTGGAAAATCCTCTAAACTGGTCAAGCGCCCTAAATGCCCCATCCCTTGAGTCCTCTCCTTGTCCAAAATCTGATGGGGATCAGATATGACTGCTCCTTTCCAAAAGCCAAAGGCGCAATGTTCGCTGAAAGCTGCCATGCTGCATAAGAGCCCTTGATAGCTAAAGTGGGGAAAATTCCATTTGATGCACTCTTCTACCTCAGGGCACGCTTGATGCACGAGCTTGCGGATATGTTTGAGGATGCTTTGGGCAAAAGGTTTTGCGCTTTCAATGTAGATGTCAATTTCTTTAATATGTTTACCCATAAAGACCTTTAGTTTTCCGAAATTTTAGCAATCTTCTCTCCTTTTGCGCTACTTTCAAGAGTATTCAACGCAAAGGCGCAAAGGCACTAAGGCGCAAAGAGATGCCTTCGCGTCTTTGCGTTCGCCTTTTAAGCGACCTCTTTCGTATGAAGGATGTTGTGCTTATTGAGCAGCAGCGAGGCGAGGATGGCAATCAAGAAGCTCGCTGGAAAAAGGGAGAGGGCTAGCCTAAAGTTATTGTGGGAAAAATCGAGGAGGGCGCCGACGAAGGGCTGCAGCCAGGACACCGTGATCATGACCAGGAAGTTGACAAACGCAGCAGCCGTGGCATGCGCTTTTTTTTCATTGACTTCGATAGCGATGGTGAAGGTGAGCACTTGTGTCGAAGAGGCAAGGCCGCAGAGCGTCGAGAGGGCGATGAGGAGCCACAAAGGCATATCATAAGGGGGCCAAATGAGCGAACTGATCAGAAGTAACCCTGCAACCGACCCTCCTTGGAGGTAGGGACGGCGACGGCTGACCTTCATCGCGATGTAGCTGATTAAAGGGCTGCCAATGACATAACCTAAGTAAAAAGTGCTGGTAACCGCTGCGGCGAGCTCTTTGCTCATTCCATAAGAGCTCTGGAAAAAAGCTGGCGCCCAAAGCCCCGCAAAAGCCCCTGTGGTGGCATACATGCCAGCACTAATGACGCAGACAATCCAAGTTTGCCAATTGGAGGCGACCGCTTTGAGGTTGTGCCAGATGGTATTGACACTCTCATTGGCGATGACCTTATGCTTTCCAAAGACGGGGGTGGCGCGCACGGAAAGATAAATGATGAGGGCGAGAAACAGCCCGAGAATCCCTAGGCCAATGGAGGTCATTCTCCAGCCGACGAGAGACACAAAGAAACTGACAGGATCTTGACCCCCCATCGCACCCAGCATGCCAATAGAAGTTCCTAAGCCGATCAAGAAGGGGAGTCTTTTCGGAGAAAACCAACGGCTGCTGACATACACAAGCCCCACATAGGCAAAAGCAGAGCCCAGCCCCATCAACACCCTGCCAACATCTGCGAGGCCTAAGTTGACGGCAAAGCCGAAGATGATCCCCCCAAGACCGCAGATCGCAGAGGCAAAGGTGAGAAGGCGGCGAGCTCCAAAGCGGTCAATCAATAGGCCGACGGGGATTTGCATCGGAGCGTAGATGTAGAGATAAGAGGCGCTGAGGACGCCAAGGGTTGCCGCATCGACCGCAAAGGCATCCATCAGCTCCGAGACCATGACACTCGGAGCGACGCGAATCACAAACTCGTAAAAATAAAAAGCGGCCGTCAAAATCCAGATCACCCACGCCATCACCGCTTGATTTTTGCGCGTCATTTCACACCTCCTTGCATTCCACAGGTCATAATAAAACGCATGGCATACTCAACACTCATGTCGATCGGCTTGAGATCTTTTTTCGGGACAATGAGCATGACCCCCCCAATTTGGTAGGCCAGAGGAAGATAGAGGATCACCTCCTCTTTCTCCCCGATCCCTGCAGGGCATCCCTCAAACTGCTCCCTTGTGACAATCCCGAGCATTCGCCCTCCAGAAGACTCGAAGGAGACGACTCTGCTCCCTTCTGTCTTGGGGCGGTCAAAAAAATTCATCAAGTCTGTGGCAGAGCGGTAGAGAGTTTTGACGAGGGGGATGCGGTTTAAAATGTTGTCGAACTTGTCCTTTGCCCACCCAGCAATCCAGGCGTTGATTGCGATCCCCACAGCAAAGACGAGGGTAATCCCCACAAGAAATCCAAGCCCGGTGAAGTAATACTGGGGAGGCATAAACCACTTCAAAATCGCCGCAAAGAGATGCTCAACAGCGTCACAGACCCAGTACAAGATGGCAATGGTGACGGCAAAGGGGAGGAGCGTCTTGATCCCTCGCCAAAAAATGCGACTAATCACGTGAAAGCCTCCTTTGCAGCTGTTCAAAGATTAAATAGACCACTGGAGTGAAGAAATAGGTGATGAATTGAGCGAAAATCAGGCCGCCGACGACCACCATGCCAAGAGACATCCTCGATCCTCCTCCAGCACCGACTCCAAAAGCGATAGGCAACGCCCCCATCCCCGCAGCTGCTGTGGTCATCAAGATGGGGCGGAAGCGCTCGCGACACGCTTCAATGATGGCGTCATACCCACTTTTGCCGTGCAAGACAAGCTCATTGGCAAATTCGACGAGCATGATCCCGTTTTTCATGACAATTCCGATCAAGACGATGAGTCCGACATAGGAATAGAGGCTTAAGGTCTGATGGAAGATCAGCAGAGTAATCAGAGCTCCAAAAAGGGCTCCTGGAAGGGCCGATAAGATGGTGAGGGGGTGGATGAAGCTTTCATACAAAACCCCTAAAAGGATGTAGATCGCCATCACCCCTACCCCCATGAGGGCAATCATTGAGGGGATAGTGCTTTGAAAGACTTGCGCCGTTCCTTGGAAGTTGCGAATGACATCAGAAGGAATCAACTCGTCAGCGGCAGCTTGGATTTTGGCAAGTCCGGCACTCAAAGAAGCGCCGGGGGCAATGTTGAAATAGAGGCTGACGGAGTTAAATTGGTCCACATGGTTCACAGATAAAGGCCCCGTGGTCATTTCCCAATCGACTAAAGAGCGAAGGGGGACTAGCTCTGCTGGGTCGCTTTGAGGGTAACTAGGGGTGACATAGAGCCAATCGAGTGAGTTCACATCTAAACGATAGGGATCATCGAGTTCCAAAACAACCCAATAGGTGTTTAAGGGGGTGCTAAAGGTGCTTAACCTGGCTTCTGCATAGGCCAACGTGAGCGCTTTTTCGATATCTTGGCAGGTCACTCCAAACGAAAAGGCTTGGTCGCGCAAGATTTTTAAATTTAACTGAGGGGTGGAGACGAGGAGATCGGAGCTCACATTGGAGAGCTCTGGCATCGCCTTCATCCGCTCTAGGAGCTGCTCAGCGGCTTGATAGAGCTGTTGGGGATCTGTGATCGTGGACATGGCATAGGTGTAGTCGGCTCGTGCGGCAGAGGCACCAGCGCCAATTTGGAGATTGATCTCGGGAAAAGGTTTGAGGAAGGTTTTCATACCCACCACTTCGTTGGCCTTTTTCATCAGATCTGCAGTGATTTCATCGATCGAAGGGCGCTTGGAGGGGTCTTTGAGCATTAAAAAGCACAGCCCTTGGTTTGCAGGGGCAAGCGTGGGGAGATTGGTGAGTGAAATGACACTTTCGACGTAAGGGTTCGAGCGCAAGATGGAGGTGACCTCCTTTTGGAGCGCTGTCAACCTCTCGGGACTGATGCTTTGAGCTCCTTCGGTGACCCCTTGGATAGCGCCAGTATCTCCGGCGGGGAGAAAGTCCTGGGGTAACGTGACAAAGAGAATTGCGCCAATCACACAGGAGACAACAGCGAGGAGAATGGGGAGGAAGCGATATCTTAAGCAGAAGATGAGCGCTGGAATGTAAAGGTCTAAAAGCTTGGTCACAATCACATGCGCTTGTTTTTCTACTCTGGACTGTTTTTTCTCGGCCTTGAGAAAGCGAGCGCAGAGCATAGGGGTGAGCGTTAGGGAGATGAAGCCAGAAAAGAGGACGGCAACGACAGTGACCATCGCAAATTCGTGAAACATCTGCCCCATGATCCCTGGCATAAAGACGATCGGGATGAAAACAGCAGAGAGGCTGAGGGTCATCGATAAGACCGTCGTGCTGATCTGCGCAGAGGCATCTAACGCAGCCTGAAGAGGAGTTTTCCCCATCTCTAAATGGCGCACGGTGTTTTCCAAGACTACAATCGCATCGTCGACCAAGAAACCGACCACAAGGGTGAGCGCCATCATCGAGAGGGTATCGATGCTGTAGCCGAGCAGCTCCATGACGAGGAAGGTGCCGACGACAGAGAGGGGCAGCGCTAACGAGGGGATGATCGTCGAGCTCACCTTCCCCAAGAAGAGGAAGATAACGATGACCACAAGGCCCAAGGCGAGAAGAAGGGTAAACTTCACATCCCAGATCGAAGCGCGGATGATCGTGGCCGTATTGTAAATCGTGCTCAGAGAGATCGAGGCGGGGATGGTCTCTTGCAGGGCAGGGAGCATGTTGACGATAGTGTCGCAAATTTTTACGGTGTTAGCTCCCGGGAGTTTGGTCACCCCGATCACTAAGGTGGGGATCTCTCCGAGTTCGGCGTTCCAAAAGGCGTTCCAGAAGGTCTCGTTTTGGATGCTATCGACCGCACGACCGACATCGCTGACTCTGACGGGAGCGTTGTTTCTATAGGCAATCGTGAGGTTCTCATAGTCGGCAGCTTGTGTGAGAAGCCCTTGGGGCTCAAGGGTGATTTGGGTCCAATCGTTGTAAAGGGTTCCAGCTGGTGCTTGCTGATTCAAGGCGGAAACGGAGTTGCCAACTTGATTGAGACCAATGCCTAAAGAGGCGAGTTTTTCGGGGTTGACTTTGATCCGAACGGCTCTTTTGGCCCCATAGAGCTGCACTTGGGCCACGCCTTGCAACATGCTGATGCGAGGAGCGACAGCGCTGTTGACATAGTCGTAAAGCTCTCCTGAATTCATGCTATAGCT
>JAFEGQ010000055.1 GCA_018239785.1 Verrucomicrobiota bacterium | reverse complement strand
GGGGCCCTTCCTCCCAGCTATTTTGTCTGCGAATAGCGCGGAAGCGTGAGCAGCCCGAAACCCCTACCAGGCGGACTTTCTTTTGTAACAACTGATATCAGCGAATTTCGAAAGAGATCTATTGCCATCTATGGTCATGAGTTACTTTTGACGACCACGGGAGGCGAGGACAGATCAGAAATGTACAAGCAGTTTATAGACATGTTCGAACCTCGTGGTGTAGTCGATATAGCCTTCACAACCGATGAAAGCTTGCAACCTCTTAAAAATGAATTTGCTCCCCATGGACAGCTAAAGCAGCCTCTTTGATGGCCTCAGCATAAGTGGGATGGGGGTGGCTCATGGCCCCCAGCTCCCGCGCTGTGGTCTCTTTTTCAATGGCGATGACCCCGCTTTGAATAAGATCCCCCGCCCGCTCATTCATGATATGGACCCCAACGATCTTATCTGTCTGAGCATCGGTCACCACCTTGACGAGCCCCTCCTCCTCTCCCTTGCAACGGGCTCGAGAATTGGCTTTGAAGGGAAATTTGCCACACTTGACCTTCAGCCCCGCCTCTTTCGCTTGCGCTTCGGTGAACCCCACACCTGCGACCTCAGGATGTGTGTAGATGACGGTAGGAATCGCCATGTAGTTAATGTGGGGCCGTTTGCCCGCAATGAGCTCAGCGACAGCCACCCCCTCTTCAGAGGCTTTATGGGCGAGCATCGGCCCATCAACGAGATCTCCAATGGCGTAAATGTGGGGCACAGCCGTCCGAAAATTGGAGTCAATCTGCACATAGCCCCGCCGATCCTTTTGAATGCCGACGGCTTCAAGCCCCAAACCCTCTGAGTAGGGCTTGCGCCCGATGCAGACGAGCATCACCTCAGCCTCTTGCTCCTCTATCTTCCCTTGAGCATTTTCGATCTTCACCACGCTCCCCTCTTTGGCGATGATCTTCGAAGAGAGCTGAAAGACAAAACCCTGCTTTTCCAAAGATTTTTGCAGCGCTTTTGAAAGATCACTATCAAGAGTCGGGCAAATGTGATCGAGGAACTCCACCACCCTCACCTCCGTGCCAAGGCGCAAATAGACAGAGCCGAGCTCTAATCCCACTACCCCTGCACCCACGAGAAGGAGTTTTTTCGGAGGAGCCTCTAAAGAAAGAGCGTCGGTGGAACTAAGGACCGTTTTCCCATCAAAGGGGAGAAAAGGGAGGGCGATAGGCTCAGAGCCGGTGGCTAAAATGATGTGGCTCGCTTTGACTTTTTGCCCATTCACTTCAATGAGATGTGATTCGATCAACCGCCCGAGCCCCTGCAGATGTTCAATTTTATGTTTGCGGAACAGGGCAGAAATCCCCCCAGCTAGCCCTCCGATCACCTCTTGTTTGCGAGACATCATCTGGTCAAAATGGAAGTCCGGCGTGAGATGCTCTGTCGCATAGAGGAGTGTTTTAGAGGGGATGCACCCTACGTTGAGGCAAGTGCCCCCCAAATTGGAGCTTTTCTCAATGCAAATCACCTGCATCCCTAGCTGAGCTGCCCGAATCGCAGCGACATACCCACCAGGGCCCCCTCCAATGATCGCGACATCACACTCTTTCATAAGCCTAACATCAAGGTAGCGGGATCTTCGAGATACTGCTTGAGCTTCACTAAAAAGGTCACCGCTTCTTGCCCATCGACGACCCGATGGTCATAGCTCAAAGCGGTGTACATCATCGGGCGGAGCCTCACCTCCCCTTCAAACGCAACAGGGCGCTCTTGAATTTTATGCATCCCCAGGATGCCGCTTTGAGGAGGATTGAGAATCGGGGTCGACAATAAAGAGCCATACAGCCCCCCATTGGTGATCGTAAATCCCCCCCCTTGAAGATCGTCGACGCTAATCGACCCTGCGCGGGCTTTTCCCGCAAAGTCTTTTATCGCCTGCTCAATCTGCGCAAACGAGAGTTGGTCGCAGTTGCGCAGCACCGGCACCATCAGCCCTTTTTCGGTCCCTACGGCAATCCCAATATCAAAATATTCCCGATGGACAATCTCACTGCCGTCAATGTAACTGTTAATCCCCGGCACAGCTTTTAACGCTGCGACACATCCTTTAACAAAGAAACTCATGAATCCCAGGCGCACCCCATGAGCCTTTTCAAATTGCTCTCTGTAGCGAGAGCGGATTTCCATCACGTGAGTCATGTCAATTTCGTTGAACGTCGTGAGCATCGCAGCTGTATGCTGGGCTTCGACGAGGCGCCTTGCAATCACTTGCCGGATTTTGCTCATCCGGGTGCGCGTCTCTCGCTTTTTTCCACCCTCTTTTTCTTTTTGAGGGGGTGGCGGAGGAGGCAGAGCCTTTTCCTTTTTTTGTTTTAAATCTGCCACATATTGC
>JAFEGQ010000054.1 GCA_018239785.1 Verrucomicrobiota bacterium | reverse complement strand
GGATGTCATTCGGTAATTTTAAAGTCTCCATCAACCAACGCCGCTTGCGCTTTGCATACATCGCTACAGCTTTCAGGTCATTGGCCCCACTGATTACCGTGCTTAATGTGATAAATAAAATATCCAATAGCTGATGCCTGACGCTGCCAGGGCGTCTATAGTCCGCTAAGTCGCCGAAACTTTCTTCAAGCGATCTTCTGAAAGCAATGCTGCTGTCTTGGTCGAGTTCACTTCAGTCATAATCACCTCTTTGTGTCTCGACGGAAGATCTTAAAAATTAAGATGTAATTATATCAAGAATCTTTCATGAAATCGCCCTGTCTCCAACCTGGCCTTTAAGTAGGCACTACTCCCTACAGAAAGACTGATCAGAGCACTAGGAATGACTTTGTTAGACCATCGACGAAAGACCATTCCGGCACTCAAACCTGAAAAAATTCCGAACCATGTAGCTAAACGATCTGCTTCAGTTTCACAGCACATATGAAATCCTTTTCTAAGGAGCCACTCTATGGCATTTTAATTTTTACTTAAATCAACCCATTCTTATGTTTGCCGCAATACAATTTTCGCTTAGTGGAAGTGAGAGTCTAGCTGGCGCAGTTTCTTATCTGTGAGCGCCACCCTCCGATGGCGCGCTCCTGGCTGTGTTGAAAAATTCGGAGCCTCCTCTAGGAAGGTGAGCGAAAAATCGTCAGATTCTGACGAGCTATCCCAGGAGACCGGAGAGTTTTTCAACACAGCCCACGCTCCTGCTAAAAATGCATGGAAAAACAGATTAACTTGTTTTTTTGTTCGACATCTGATTAAAATTCGGCGGAATTGTTTTTTAAAAAAATTAGGGATGAACTTAAGTTTTTATGGATAATCTAACTTGTGAGAATAATTTTCCTGGGCAACAGACTAGGATTGATCAAAACATCCAGCAATCTAATTTTATGACTACCTCCATAAAAATAAGTGAGGAATTTATTCGTAGTATTAAATTTTACGACAACAAATTCTTTGCTTGTTCATTTGAGGGTATCTTTATTATTGATAAAAACCTCAATGGCTTCACTCAAGTGATAAATACTTCATGGCTAGAGCACGGATGTTGGCAAATCCACAATAACATGCTTTTCAACGCATCCTCCAGCACCATCAGGAGTTGGAATTTAGCAAGTAGTCAAGAATGTGATTCGATAAAAGTCACGCAACTAACAAAAAAAGATTTGAATATGGTAGATTTTGCAATCGACAAGGGGAAGCTCTGTGTTCTCTTTGATAATGATTCTGTCAAGATATTCGATACGAAAAATTTTAAAAAGCTTAAAACAACGAATGGTTTAGTCAATATATTCGATATTAAAAAGCTTAAAACACTTGACTGTAGTGAAGACGAGTACGAAGGTGACTTTGAAATGGAAACTCATCTTTTGCGAGTCCAAGAGGGTAAGCTCGTTGTCGCAGTCACTAATGTGTTCACCGTCTTTGATCTAACGAATTATAAAGAGATAGGAAAATTCGTAGAAAAAGCAGACTATATTACCTGTTTTCAAGTCCACGAAAACAAACTTTACAGCGGATCTATATCGGATGAGTATCCTCGTATCACTATTTGGGATCTTGAGAATCAGACAAAAATCAATCAAGTATTTGAAAATTTCCACAACATAGAACATCAGATTTCTTCTATGCAGATTTATGACAATAAATTATTTTGTGAATTTACCGATTATGCCAACTATGGTTTAATCTCCATTTGGGATCTCACCACTCATAAGCAGATGGCGCGCTTGGAAGAAGAGGGTTGCATTACCTGCTTCCACTATCAAGATGGCAGGCTCTTTAGTGCCTTATCCAGAGAAGATTCTAATGAAAAAACGCTCATTCTCCGAAATTTTGACATTTGAGATAGGCAGAACCATTCAACGCAAAGTCGCTAAGAAGCAAAGAGATACAACTCATTTCCCCTCTTGGGGCTTTGCTCCTTAGCGCCTTTGCGTTCATCTCATTGTTAGGAGGATAGCAGCAAATCGAAACCTCCCCCATAATATTGTCGCATGACAAACGAGATGATCTTCCTTTTTCAAGTCCTTTTTATGGTGGGGTGGGCACTTAGCGCTTTGCGTTTGGGCAAAGAGGCGCTCATTGCCAGTATCAGCTTACAGGCTCTGATTGCTAATCTTTTCGTTGTCAAACAAATTACCCTCTTTGGCCTCAATGTTTGTGCAACAGATGCTTATGTGGTCGGCACCATGCTCCTTCTCGATTTGCTGCAGGAATTTCACGGCATGAAAGCTGCAAAGCAGGGAATTCTAGTGAGTTTTTTATCGCTGATCTTCTTTGGCATGATGAGTCAAATCCATCTCCTTTACACCCCTAGCCCTTTTGATAGCTTCCATAACACCTATGAACTTCTCCTCTCCTCCCAACCTCGCATCCTCTTTGCCAGCTTTATCTCTTATCTCACCACGCAACAGGTGGACCGCCTCCTCTTTCAAAAGCTGAAGGACCGCTTTCCCTTCCTCCCCTTTTCCCTCCGGAGCGCCCTTTCGACCCTGCCGGCTCAGCTGCTCGACACGGTGATGTTCACCTTTATTGGACTTGCAGGGCTTGTGGCAGATTTGGGCTCTGTGATTTTGCTTCCAAGCTTCATCAAATTTCTTGTTATTTTGATCTCTGCTCCCTTTACAGAATTTGCCCACAAAATCGTGAAGCGGTCCGATGTCACCATTTAGTTACGAAATTCTCCACGTCTCCCGTAGGTCCCAAGCGCGCGTTGGGCGCATTCACACGGCCCACGGGGTGATCGACACGCCTGGGTTTGTCGCGGTGGGGACCAATGGGACCCTAAAAGGGATTGATAATGCCGCTGTCAATGACATTGGCTTGCAACTCATGTTTTGCAACACCTACCACCTGATGCTCCAACCGGGGATCGAAGTGGTGGAAAAAGCAGGGGGGCTTCACCGTTTTACGGGGCGTAAAGGGCCGATCATCACCGATTCCGGCGGATTTCAAGTCTTTTCTCTCGCGTATGGCGGAGTTGCGAATGAATTGAAAAGCGCCGGACAGCGTTCAAGCGAAAAACTGGTCCTAAAAATCAACGAAGAAGGGGTGCTCTTCCGCTCCTACCGCGACGGATCAAAAATGCTATTAACTCCTGAAACCTCTGTCAATGCGCAAAAAGCGCTTGGAGCTGACATCATTATTCCTTTTGATGAGCTTCTTCCCTACCACACCGATGCCCAGACTCTTCAACACTCCTTTGAACGCACCCACCGCTGGGAGCAGCGATCGCTCGAGACCCACAGAGCTGACCCACGAGGTCAAGCGATGTATGCGGTCATCCACGGCGGAGTCGATCATAATTTGCGCGCTCAGAGCTGCGCAATTTTAACCCATCTCCCCTTCGAAGGTTTTGCCATTGGGGGAAGCATGGGAAAGACCCGCAGCGAAATGGTCGAGATGTTGCAGGCGACAATGCCTCACCTTTCGGGAGATAAGCCCATCCACCTGCTTGGGATTGGCGACTTAAGTTCGTTGGAGCAGTGTATCCCTATGGGAATTGACACTTTCGATAGCTCCTACCCCACTCGAGCCGCTCGTCACGGGATGATCTTGACAGAAGGCGAAAATTTAAAAATCGAACAGCGGCGCTACAGCTCTGATCTCGATCCTTTGGAACAAAACTGCTTATGTTCCACATGTCGACATTTTTCAAGAGCTTACCTCCACCACCTCTTTCGAGCGAAGGAGTTGACAGCCCTCACCTTAGCCTCTATCCATAACCTGCACTTCATGGTTAAGCTCATGGAGCGCTACAGGAGGCGGATTCTCGACGATGAGCTATGAACCTTTAGCCGAAACGCTTCGCCCCACTTGCTTAGAAGAGGTGGTGGGTCAAGAGCATCTTTTCCTGCCAGGCAGTTTACTCAAGACTGCCCTCGACCAAGAGCGCCCCCTTTCGATCATCCTTTGGGGGCCGCCTGGGTGTGGAAAAACGACGATTGCGCGCCTCTATGCCCAAGCTTTTCAAGCGCGGTTTGTCACCTTCAGCGCTGTCCTTTCGGGGATTGCCGACCTGCGCAAGGTGATTGAGGAGACGCAAAGCGCTCCCCTCTTTTATCGCCACACCATCCTCTTTGTGGACGAGATCCACCGTTTCAACAAAGCTCAACAAGATGGATTTTTGCCTCATGTCGAGCGGGGGACGATTGTCCTTGTAGGGGCGACAACGGAAAACCCCTCCTTTTCTCTCAACGACGCCCTTTTGTCCCGCATGCGGGTGTTACAGCTCCACTCTTTAGAGGAAGAGGCGCTGGAAAAGATCTTACAGCGCTTTGAAACCCTGCGCTATCCTCTCCCTCTTACCCCTGCTCAACGAGCTCAGCTCCTCTCTTTAGCCGGCGGCGATGGGCGCTACCTGCTCAATTTGGTGGAGGTCATCCCCCAAGAGGGGCCTGTCGATCTCGAAAAGCTCCTGCAGCATAAAGCGCCTCTCTTTGACAAAAAGGGAGAGGGGCACTACAACCTCATCTCTGCGCTGCATAAAGCGATCCGCAGTTCCGACCCCGATGCCTCCTTATACTGGCTCGCCCGCCTGCTAGAAGGAGGTGAGAATCCCCTGTTTGTGGCTCGTCGCCTCATTCGAGCAGCTTCTGAAGATGTGGGGTTAGCTGATCCACAAGCGCTCACTCAAGCCCTAGCGGCACAAAGCGTTTATCAGACCTTAGGCTCTCCTGAAGGGGATTTAGCCCTTGCCCAAGCAACTCTCTATCTAGCTCTTGCCCCCAAAAGCAACGCCGCTTATGTCGCCTACCAAAAAGCTCAAGAGAGTGCGAAGCAAACGGCGCACCTGCCTCCCCCTTTGAACATCCTCAACGCCCCTACAAAGCTGATGAAGTCTCTAGGCTATGGGAAAGCTTATGCTTACGATCACGACATGCCAAATGGCTACAGTGGGCAAAACTGCTGGCCCAAAGATATCAAAGAATCGTTCTACCACCCTGTGGAGCGAGGCTTTGAGCGAGAAATGCAAAAGCGGATGGCCTACTTCAAGAAATTGAGGATCCCGCAATAACGCAAGCGACGAGACACTCGCTCCGTTGAATTTCGAAAGTAGCCGTCCTTTTCAAAGAGGCATCACTTCTTTGCAAAAAAGACACTAATACCATTTCCTAAAAATAAAATCATAAAATAGCCCAACCTCTAGAGCAGAGTTGGCGTATTCGATTTGGGATATCGACAAACCAATTCCAAGCACTACAGCACGCATCCACAATGGCATCATAG
>JAFEGQ010000053.1 GCA_018239785.1 Verrucomicrobiota bacterium | reverse complement strand
CTGTCCTCACCGCCTTTATGGTCACAGGGCGCGTTGGGGCCGCCATGTGCGCTGAACTTGGGACCATGCAAGTTTCTGAGCAAATCGACGCTCTCCGCTCGATGGCTGTAAATCCATTGCGCTACCTCGTCGCTCCGAGATTCATTGCGGGGACCCTCATGATGCCCCCTTTGACCGTCTTCAGCATGGTCATGGGGATCCTTGGAGGCTATGCGATTTCTGTCTATTTCTTCGGCATGAGCCCTCAAACCTACCTCGACCCGATGCCGATTCACATTAAAGACTTCGACCTCATCAGTGGCCTCAGCAAATCGGTCATGTTTGGAATCATTATCGTCACCATTGCTTGTTACAAAGGGCTCAATACTCGAGGAGGGGCTGCTGGGGTGGGATTTGCGACTACAAGCAGCGTGGTCATCTCTTACTCTCTCATCCTTTTTAGTAATTTCTTCCTTAACATTATTCTCAATACCCTCTATAGGACCTATTGGCCATGGCGATGATTAAAGCTTCGAATATTTTCAAAAGCTTTGGCAACAAGGCAGTGCTCAAAGGGTTGAACCTTGAAGTGAATGCTGGAGAAACGGTGGTCATTTTGGGCCGCTCGGGGGTGGGAAAAAGCGTCTTGCTCAAGCTCATTATTGGACTTGACAAACCAGACAGTGGAACGATAGACGTCAATGGAATCTGTCTGTCTGCATTAAGTGGCGCCAAGCTCTACCGAGCTCTTGGTCGGATGGGAATGCTCTTCCAAGGATCTGCCCTTTTTGACTCTCTTTCGGTGGCAGAGAACACCTCTTTCTATCTCGACCAGCATGGAGACGTAGAAACTGGAAAAGCGATGAAAAAAGAGGATGTTGAGCGCCGAGTGGCAGAGGCCTTAGCAATGGTGGGATTGGAAGGAACGCAGAAGATGGCCCCCTCTTCTCTATCGGGGGGGATGCGCAAGCGAGCTGCTCTTGCACGTCTGATCTGTTACCGACCGACCATCTTGCTCTATGATGAGCCGACAACCGGCCTCGATCCGATCACTGCTGGACAAATTGATCAGCTGATCATCAAAACACAAACAGAGCTCCAAGCGACGAGTCTTGTTGTCACCCATGACATGAAATCGGCTCTCACCGTAGGAGATCGCCTCGCTTTACACCATGAAGGACAAATTGTGCTGATCGCAAAGAAAGAAGAGTTCGTAAAAAGTGACCATCCGATGGTCCGTTCTTTTCTAGAAAATGCTAAAGTGACCCTATGAACGAACAAGCGCGCAATGTGATCATCGGGGTTTTTGTTCTTGCAGCCATCTGCTTAGTCGTATGGCTTGTCCTATTTCTTCATCCCACAGTGGGAGATGAACAGAAAATTTTGCGCGTTCGCTTCACCAATATCGAAAAAGTGTCTATTGGCACCCGTGTCACCTTTGCCGGGAGACCCGTAGGTCAAGTCATTGCGATCAATCAAATTTACGACGCGAGACAAAAAGCTCAACCTGAAACAGAGCGAATCTATTTCTTCGAGCTCGTTTTAGCTGTCGACTCAAGTGTCCATGTCTATAATACAGACCAAATTGTCCTCCATACTTTGGGTCTTTTTGGAGAAAAATCGATCGCCATTATCCCCCGCAATCCCCCACCAGGAGTGGTGCCTGTCGAGATCACCAACCAAGTGATCTATGCCAAATCGGGTGACCAGATGCAGGATGTGTTTAGTGAATTTACAAATGTCGCCGCGAAAGCTGGGAAGGCTTTTGACCAAATTAGCGCTCTCTTGGATGAAAAGCAGGG
>JAFEGQ010000052.1 GCA_018239785.1 Verrucomicrobiota bacterium | reverse complement strand
GCAGTATCGCATACGCTCCCCCTCCGAGGACGCGATTTTAGGCAGCGAGATGAGGCCTTTCTTCTCATAGCCTATTCTGCTCCAATGCGCGCAAGCGCAGGAGCAGCCCGAGACTTCTACCTTACTTACCTTTATGCCAAGTGCCAGCCACCTAATCTTGACAACTGACATGATTGAATTTCGAAAGAGGTCTATTGGCGTATAAATAAAATTTAAAATTATGCTCATTAATCCTCATTTGACATGAATAGATAAAAAAATTTTATGAACAACCTGGATATTACGTCAACACTTACGCTTGACTTTGAGAGATTCAGCCAAGACAATGGGTTCCAATAATCAGGTTTCACCCTGGAGATCAAGATGAGACGTTTTTGCTGCTGTGTGCTCGCCGCTGCCCTTCCTCTTTTTGGGGCTCAAGGGGGGGGTACGGAAGAGGTCACTCCATTGGTCAAGGGGATCAATGCCTTCACCTTGGACTTTTACAAGGAGGTGGCAAAGAAGCCCGGCAATCTGGTCATCTCCCCCTTCAATATTTCGACGGCTCTTTCCATGGTCTACCTCGGGGCAAGAGGGGAGACAGCGACCCAAATGGAAGAGGTGCTTCACTACGGTACAGCAACTCCAGAAGAGCTGGGATCTCGCTTTCGCATTCTTTTACAAATGCTTCAAGGACCAAGTGGAGCGGACAATTACCGCTTAAGTCTCGCCAATTCTGTCTGGTTTCAAGAGGGAGAGTCCCCCTTGTTTCTCTACAAAAGCTTGTTGAAAAGCAATTATGGAGTGGCACTGCAAGAGGTCAATTTCGCTCAGCCCACGATTGTTGCCAAAAAAGTCAACACTTGGGTCTCTGAACAGACTCAAGGATCCATTGACGAGCTCCTTCAAGATGATAGTCTGAATCCCCAAACCAAACTGGTCCTTGTCAGCGCTATTTACTTAAAAGCGCCTTGGATGCGGCCTTTTGCTCAAATAGATACGAAGGAGCAAAAATTTCACCTCAGTCCTACTGAAACGCTGCAAGTTCCGATGATGCATCAAGCGGGGAGATTTCCCTGCATGCGAGGAGATGGATTTGCAGCTATCGCTCTGCCTTACCAAGGGCAAGAGAAGGGACCCCGTTTAACCATGCTTTTGGTTCTCCCCGATCAGATTGATCATCTCGGGGATGTGGAGAAGCAAATCACCCCTCAATGGTTTGAACACATCGTCAGCTCCCTCTCCCTGGGACAAGTCGCTGTGACATTGCCTAAATTTCGCTTGGCGAATCGGGTCTATGCCCGCTCTTTGTTAGAGGCGATGGGACTAAAAGCCCCTTTTTCTCCTGCTGCTGACCTTTCGGGAATCTCAGGCCAGGCCAATCTTATGGTCGATGCGGTGATTCACGAGGCGTACATCGAAGTGGATGAAGAGGGGACCCAAGCGGTCGCTGCCACAGCCGTCAGTGTGGGGTTAAAGGCGTTAGCCCCTTTGGCTCCAGAGATGTATTTTGTCGCTGACCACCCCTTTCTTTATGCGATTATGGACACAACTACAGGTCAGATTCTCTTTATTGGCCGTGTGATAACTCCGTGAGGAACTGCTATGCCGTTAACCCTTACCTCGGTGGGCGTGACCGATCCGGGGCGTGTGCGCAAACGGAATGAAGATGCCTTCGCCGAGCTCCCTGAATTTGGATTTTATGTGCTCGCCGATGGCATGGGGGGACATCAAGGGGGGGATGTT
>JAFEGQ010000051.1 GCA_018239785.1 Verrucomicrobiota bacterium | reverse complement strand
GACAGTCACTTCTGCCCTCGAGCCCACATAAGCACCTGTCACGACATCGACACATCCAGCGATGAGCCCTAAGGGCTCGTCGAAAACAGCCTGAGGAGGGATAGGACAGGCATCTCGGTTGGCTGCAAGAGAGATAAAGAGAAAGCAAGCAAAACACAATTTTTTCATGGCTGACAATTTAAAACTGCAATGGTGGGATGTCAAGAACGGAAAAAAATTTCGTAAAGCAATCTGGGCCCTGAAACCCCTACGGAGACTTTTAAGAATTTTTCCAGGAAAATGATAGAGAAATTTTCATCTTTTCTGTACTGTCAAAATAAGAAATAGGCAGCCAGAGATGCTGCTGGGGTGGCAATGAAAAAGAAAAACCATTCTTTTAATGAGGAAATTTTCGAATTCTGGAGAGTGCTTGTTGAAACACTCCATGCAATTCCGAAGCGGAAAATATTTTGGCCCTCGGATTAGATCGCCTGGGAACCATCCCTAGAAGCCTCTGCCTTTAGGCAGGGGAGTAGTCACCCGCATGAGATCTATCTACCAGGCCACCTTTAGGTAGCGATCACTCTGGTCCTTCCACTTGTTTAAGATAATCTCGATCGACCGGTACACGCCCCCGTTTTCTTGAAGCTATGGCATTTGCGATTTTATGGGGGGTGTTTTAGCAAAAAATCCAAAAATGAGAAAAATTATGAGATACTATTTTTTTTAAATTGTCGCTTATCGCGGCATGTCGTAGTCTGACTTCCACATGCTACTGACCTTAAACAACCGCAAAAGATGTTCTAGACATTTCTTAACCTCATGATGGAACGACACAGACTCTGTTGCTATCTCGTTGCAGCCAGCTTAGCCTTGCTAAGCGGGGAAGCCATTGCTGTGACTGCTTCCGAAGGCTTAGATGGCCGCTACTATGAGCTTTCCCAAACCACTCTATCGCCTTACCGCCCCGATGATCTGGAAAATCTCCCCCCTCTCATCGAGGCTGCAGAGCCCCTGCCCCCGCAGGAGACTCCCCCCCCTTCTCCGCAGAAAAGCGAAAATCGCCCCACCCTACGCCGTCGGATCATCGGCTTGTTCACCTCTCCTTCCCCTGAAAAGACGCCCGAAACACAAACTCCCAGCGCGCCACCTCCCCCTTCCACCCCTCCTGCGAATGAAGGCTATTTAATCAACTTCAACAATGTGCCTGTCTCTCAATACGTCCGTTTTATCTCTCAAATCACAGGGACCAACTTCATCTTCAATGAAGAGGATCTGCAGTTTAACGTCACCATCGTCAGCGAAGAGCCCACTGGAGTGGACTACATCATGTCGGCTCTTTTGCAAGTGCTCCAAGTGCATGGGCTCAATGTGGCGGAGCAGGGCAACCAGGTGATCATCTACAAAGACGCCCACCTAGCTAAACTCGCTACAGTAGTTTCCGGCCGAGACTTTTTACAGGGACAAGAAGAGCCCCCCATCCAAACGCGCGTCTTTTACGTCAATAACGCCTCCGTGGAGAGCATCGCTCAGATCGTCAAGCCCCTTTTGTCGGAAAATGCAGTGGTGCAAACTTCGAAAGAGACGAGCCATCTGGTCGTTACAGACATCTCTGGCAACGTCGAACGGGTGCAACAGCTCTTAGATAAGCTAGACGCTCCAACGCTTGATCTGGAAGTGGGCGAATACCACGCTCGCAGCCTCTACCTCGATGCCCTTGTTGAACTCGCGACGAAGATCCTTGAGCCTCTTGGAGGGGGCGCCGTCTCCTTAGTGCCACAAGCAGCTACTGGCACCATCTATGTCGTTGCCTCCCCTGTCCTGGTCCAACGGGCTCTTTCCATCCTCGAATCTCTCGATGCAAGTGCGCTTCCTCCTACGACAGGAGGTACCCTTCCCCCTTTCGGAGAGACGTTTTCAGAGACTCGAGTCCTCCCAGGGGGAGGAGCCAGCGGAGGGCCTTACATTCCTCCGGGCCTTGGCGGCGCCTATCATGCCATCGCTAAAGGGAAAGTTGGAGGGCAAGGAGGGTTTTCTAAAAGCGCCTACCAGGAGAGCACCTATGGCGGCATAGCGGGTCAGCCAGGTGGAGCCGCCTATGAAGGGAGCTCTATGAATCAGGTGGGAGGACATCCCGGCACAACTTATGGAACTACCTCTTACGGAGGAACTGCTGTAGACCAAATTGGAGGCAAATCCGTTGAAGGGTTCTATGGGGCCACTGCAGAAGGGATCGCAGGGCCTTTGATGGGACAGCTCAGCGGCAGCTTGGAGGGAGGGCTTGCTCCCACTTCTTTTAGACAAAGAGCGCAACTCGACACCACCACTTTTTACATCTACAAACTCCAATTTCACCAAGGTAACGAGATCAAAACAGCCCTCCAAGAGATTGCCGACTCGCTTGAAGCCTCAGGAGCTACCAATAGCAGCTTGGTCTCCACCATTGGAACCATCCAATGGATTCAATCGTCTAACAGCCTTGTCATTTCTGGAAATCGCTCCTCCATTGAGAAGGTGAAAGAGCTGATTCAAGACCTCGATATTCCTTTAGAACAGGTGTTCATCGAAGTATTGATCCTCAGAACGACTATCGCCAATGCCTTGCGCATCGGAGTCGAATGGGGCTACGCACAGCAGTTTATCGATCATGGCAACAATCCAACTGTCGTCCAAAGCGCTGTTGGCAATACCTTGGGAGGCACAGGGACAGCCGTTTCTGCCCTTAATGCCCGCCTTAACCCTGCTAATGCCCCAGCTCCCTGGCCCCCTCTGCAACAAGGGATTGAGCTTGGAATCATCGGACGCTTTGTTTCCCTCGATGAGCGCCTCTTTTCCTCTGTCGGCGCCTTCGTCAACGCTCTCCAAAACGACACAGACCTGCAGATTTTGTTGAATCCCAAGATTCTGACTCAAGACAACCACACAGCTCGCATCTTTGTGGGAACGAACGTCGCTTTCCAAGAATCGACAATTAGTGAACCTGGGTCGACGATTCTCTCCGGGGCAATCGAGTACCGAGACGTCGGTTCTGAGCTCGTGATCACCCCAATTTTGGGAACTGGCGATATTGTCACCCTGGAAATCAGCCAAACCGTGGAATCTTTTGACGTTTCCTCAAACTTTACTACAACTTCCACCTCCAACAGCAACCAAGGCACCACGCAACCTGTCCTCAAATCGCAAACAGAAACAAGAGTCTCTGTCCCCGATGGCTACTTTCTCGTTCTCAGTGGTCAGATTGAAGATTCCCAAAGCCGCACCCATACCGGCCTTCCTTGCCTGGGAGGCCTCCCCATTTTAGGGGCCGCATTTAGCAATAAATCCGAAACATTAAGCAAAGACAACCTCATCATCTTTGTGCGCCCTCACATCATCCGCACAAAAGCTGACATGGTCCGTGTGACAGAACAAGAGCGCCTCAACTTCGAGTACAGTTCGGATCAAAATTCCTACTGCCGCGACCGCGAAGAAACGCTCGAGCTGTTGAACGTCATCCCTCGTCAGCCAATGCGACATGACCACTGGTTTGACCCTTGCTATACTCACGATCCATGCGACGTTGTCTGCTGCGAATAGTAGCCTGTGTGATGTTAGCACCCCTCTTGATGGGATGCTTTCCTCGCTGTAAGCCGCTCGACCCCTGCTTTTGCTATGTGCCGCAAAAGGGGGATTTTCGGGGTCTTCCCTCTGTGTTTCCCCCTTTAAGCGCTGCCGAAAAACAACAAGAATGGGGACGCGAATATTCGATTGGCGTCCAATTTGCGAATGACCTCGACCTCTATCGGGCCATTACCAGCTTTAAACGATCTCTGTACCTGCTGCCTCGCGGAAAGGACGAAAGAGAAAAAGAGCTCTATACGTTCATCGCGACCTGTTATTATTTAGGCGAGCGGTATGAAGAGGTGATCGCAACAGTTGTCGAAAGTCCTCTGATCTATCTAGAGGCGACATTTCCTGCCTATGTAGATCTGTTGACCATGCTCTACGTCGCTTATGTCGAGACGGGAAAAGGGGAACAAGCGCAAAACATTGCAAGACAGCTTGAAGCTGTCGACCAAAAAGCCGCCCAAACAGCAGAGCTTGCGACCGTTTTGACCCATGGACAAGTGGGAGCGCTCCCCCGTTTTGCCGGGGAGCCTGGGATCACTGATCTCCTCAATAACTATTGCCTTTGCAAAAAGTCGGTGATGAAAGCTCAAGCCCTAAGCGCCCTGGTCCCTGGAGCTGGTTTTCTCTACGTCGGGCAAAAGCAAACCGCTCTCACCTCTTTTCTCATCAACGTCGCCTTTATCATCGCCTCTTGGCAGTTTTTCGACCGCGGCTACTGGGCCGCTGGCGCCTTCATGACAAGCCTAGAACTTGGATGGTACACAGGAGCCATTTATGGCTCAGGAGAAGCAGCTCACAAGTTTAATGAGCGGCTCTACGAATATTTAGCTGAACCCATTTTACGCCATCGACGCCTCCATCCCCCTCTGATGGTCCGCTGGAGGTTTTAAACACATGCTGAATAAAGAGTTGGTTTTTCGTGCCTGCGCCCGCGCCCTTGCCCATGCCCGATTTTATATTTTAATTTTCAATTTTTTATTTATCTTCAACCTTAATGCCAAACCAGCCACGTGGCAGCCGCTGCCAAGCGCCTACGCTGCTCCTTGGGGCAAAGATGCCGCTCTTGCCAAGGACCCCTCTCCTCAAAAAAAAATAGCCCCTACCAGATCGGCTCAAATCGGCATCCGCCTAATTCGCCTCTATCAAAAAAATGTTTCCCCATGGGATGGGCCCCGCAGCCACCATGTCCCTTGCAGCTCCCGCTACACCTTGGAAGCTATTCAAAAATATGGTTTCTTCAAAGGTTGCATGATGGGATGTAGCCGCCTACAGCGTGAAAATAAAGATTTCTGGGTCTATCGCACCGTAGAAATCGATGGCTCTCACTACAAAGAAGATATTCCATAGATATAAAATTTTGACTTATTCTTTTCCTCTTTTTTTTCATTGATTTTTTTCCGACCTTCATTTACCATTAGTTTTTTCTTATTTTGGGAGATTGATGACTTATAGAACATCCAGAGATGTATGCCAAACGGACCCCCGTTTTGTGACAGTGCCGCTCCTAGCGGTGTCCGTAATTTCTTTAATCGTTGGGCAAACGCTCAATCGTCAATCTCAAAACTGGAAGCGCTTCTTTTCAATCACAGGGGGTCTCGGAATTGCGGGCGTCTGCTGCTGGCACATCGTCTATCCAAACCCCAACTCATCAAAAAATCACTACACAAAGACCCCTAAAGATTCGAAAGAGGAAGAAAGTGTAGAGGAAGAGACTAATAATATAGAAACGCCGAAATACGAACACACGCCGCTATGGAACGATCCCCCTTTTGTTCCTCATCACGACCTGGATTCTACAGACATTTTTATGATACCGGCTGCTTTACTCGACCCCAAGACCGATAAGACAATTAAAGATTTACATCCTTCATGGAGTGGGCGATTTCGCAATGACACTGACTCCGTCAACCTCACCCCTATAGAGTTCATTCCGGGGAGTTTGCGCATTTTTCTCCCTTCAGGAAGGATCGAGTGTGTGATTCCGCTCCAAGACAAGTGGCAGAGGGAAAAAAGGGCTTGGGAAGAGACCAAAACAAAGTGGGAACAGCGCCCAGAGGAGGTGAAAAAGGCAAATCCTCTAGAGCCTTGGAATGCAAAAGATTTTATGAATGCTGTTATTCCGCCGCAGCTAGTCTCTAAGGTCGAAAAATGGCCTATGTCTCAAAAAGATAAAGTCACTTGGGAGACCCACATCGACATTGATGATCTCCCGCAGGAAACGTTAAAAAAAATGATAGAGCCCTTCCGCAATAGCGTAGAGAAACTCAAGAGCACTGCCGTCTCACTCGCTAGTTTTGCAATCCCAGACTTTGAGCATGGAGTGATTCTAGACACTTTAGGGACTTTAAGCTCTTTCCCAGATGGAGAAAAAACATTTTTCCATGGTCTTGTTCTGATAGAAGACACAAAAGGCGATCATCTAACGATAGAAAAGGCGTTCCAACAAACTTTTATTCTTAATGCTTCTCAACAACAGCTTCAGCTTGTCGCTCTATCTCTTTGGACCTTGGCAAAACGGCTGGAACCTTACCCCATCGATGACCTTAAGAAAATACCCGTAGATAACACCATCCCCTCTGAGATTGAGCAATGCGCAAAAGATCTAAATTACGATTTGATCAATTGGCTCCAAGACAACTAGCGAACACCTAAAAATATACCCAATTAACTTCAAAAATTGGGATTTCTACCGCGTCGAACGGCGGGAGCTTTCACTCGGGCAGAAAACCAGTTCTTGAAGTTAATTGGGTATACATCCCTCTTTCCTCTAACTCTCTTTTAGCTTACAATTCCTCCTTATGTCTGCACCTAAAATAGCCATCGTTGGACGCCCAAATGTGGGAAAGTCCGCTCTATTTAACCGCATCTCAGGGAAGCGGATCTCCATTGTCGATGAGGCAGAAGGAGTTACAAGAGACCGTCTCTATGCCCATTGCGATCTTTTTGGCAGCAATTTTACCCTCATTGACACTGGAGGCATTGACCCCCACTCTTCTGCTCTTTTCAATGCAGAGGTGAAAGAGCAGGCGGAAAAGGCCATCGAAGAAGCTGATGGAGTGATCTTTGTCGTCGATAGAACGACAGGCCCTACCGCACTGGACCAAGAGATCGCCCGCCTGCTGCAAAAACAACATAAGCCCATTTGCGTCGCTATCAATAAAGTCGACACAATTGATCAAGAGCTTTCGATTCATGAGTTTTACAGCCTCGCTCTTCCCCACCTTTTTCCGGTCTCAGCGACCCATGGTCGGGGCATTGGCGACTTATTTGAATTTTTATTTGAGCATTTACCTGAAGCCCCCCCTGAAGAAGAGGGGCGCACGAAGGTAGCTATTGTAGGCCGTCCCAATGTGGGCAAATCGACCTTTTTAAATTCTCTGATTCAAGATAGTCGTTGTATCGTCAGCCCCATTCCTGGCACGACGCGCGATAGCATTGACATCCAATTTGGCCCCTATACGTTGATCGATACAGCTGGTATTCGGCGAAAAAATGCAGAACATGAAGCGATCGACAAATTTGCCGCCATTCGGACAGAAAGAGCCATCGAACGGGCCGACATTTGCATCCTCATCGTCGATGCGCGTGAAGGGATCACGACTCAAGACAAAAAGATCGCCAATTCCATTGAAGAGGCCGGCAAAGGGTGCATCGTCCTCCTCAACAAATGGGATCTGGTCTCAGGGCATCGAATGGAACATGCTTTGCAGGCGATCGACTTAGAGGCCAACTTCTTGCGCCATTGCCCCAAAGTAATTATTTCAGCGAAAACAGGGCGCAATGTGGACAAAGTCTTCGAAGAAGTCCAGCTCGTCGAGGAAGAGCGCAAAAAACGGGTCCCCACCTCCCAGCTCAACAAATTTCTAGAAGAAGCCTTGCAGCTGACTCCTCCTCCGATGATTCGGGGTAAGCGGCTTCGGATTTACTACATGACCCAGGTGGATGTTGCCCCTCCCCGTTTTCTCCTTTTTCTCAACTACCACGATCTTCTTGCTCCTCACTACATTCAGTATCTCTACAATCGCTTTCGGGAGACCTTCAGCTATGCGGGGAATCCTGTGCTGTTCCAGCTCAAGCAAAAGACGAAGGCCAAAGGGAGGGGGGAGACTCCTGACCTTCTTGTCACGGCGCATCGATCTGCCTCTCAGGAAGAAAATTTCGCCGTCTACGCTGAAGATTGGGTATAACTAAGTCGCCTGCAACGGCGCGAGGAGCTCGATGAGCTCTTGCCGTGTGAAGGCTTTGAGTTGGCCTTGATCGTCCGATCCCACCACCTCTTCCATGAGCTTCCCCTTTTTGGCGATGAGGTGATCGATCCTCTCTTCAATGGTCCCCAAAGTGAGCAGTTTAAACACCTGCACTCCTCTTTTTTGTCCAAGACGGTGCACCCGATCGGTCGCCTGATTTTCGCGCGCCGCATTCCACCACCGATCATAATGGACAACGACAGAAGCAGCTGTCAGATCGACTCCCAACCCCACTGCCTGAAGAGAGCCGACAAAGACCTGACAGTCGGGATCTTCGGCAAACTTTTTCAGCTCCTTCTCCCGGTGCTGCGTGCTGCCTCGGATGGCTGCAAATCCGATCCCCATCTCACTTAAGTACTTCTCAATGATGTCGAGCATCGTCAGATATTGGCTGAAGACGACCACCTTTTGCTTCGACTCCCGCGCTTGGGAGAGGAGCTCGCAAAACAACTCCCATTTCCCAGAGGAGTATTGTCGATAATTGCTCACCTCTTTGAGGTGCACGGCAGGGTGGTCACAAATCTGCTTCAGAGCCGTCAAAAGGGCAAAAACATGCAAGTAGGGGGTGGGGCCTGACGTATCTTGTAGCTGAGCGATCAGTCGCTCGCGACTTCTTTCCAGGAGCTCATTGTAAAGGGTCCGCTGTTGCAAGGAGAGATCGCAATGGGAAATCTCCTCTGTCTTTTCTGGGAGTTCCGTTAGCACCTCTGTTTTCTTGCGCCGCAAGACAAAGGGGCGAATCACACGGCGGAGCAGCTCTTGCCGCGCCATATTCCCTTCCCGCTCGATGGGCAACACAAAAAGATCACGAAATTGCCGATCAGAAGGGAGGTAGGAGGGGAGGACCAGGTCAAAGAGCGCTTTTAATTCGCGCAAAGAATTTTCAATCGGCGTCCCTGTGAGGCCAAGGCGCATCTTCGCTTGCAACTTGGCAAGAGCCCGGTGGGTTTGACTTGCCCCATTTTTGGCCACTTGCACCTCATCATAGATCACGAGCTCAAAGGGAATTTTAGAGAGTTTTTCCTGCTCAGAGCGGAGCACCCCATAAGAGGTGACGAGCACATCACACTCCTCTAGCGTCTCAAGCGTCCGGTCTGGCCCATAGAAGAGGCAAGTGCGTAAGGAGGGGAGAAATTGGGCCAATTTCTCTCGCCAATGGTAGAGGACTGATGTGGGGCATACCACAAGACAGCGAGGGGGAGAAGGGCAATGCGAAAAAATCGCCGCTAACAGGGCCATAGCTTGGTGGGTTTTCCCAAGGCCCATATCATCACAAAGGAGCCCAGAGAGCCCCTTTGAATAGAGAAACCAGAGCCATTTCACCCCCATCTCTTGGTAGAGGCGCAAACGACTCATCAATCGGGAAGTATCTGGGGCTTCCACAGGTTGCAATGAGCTAAACTGCTCTAAAAGTGCGCGGGTTTCGGCTCCTTCTACACTCGCAGGAACCTCGAGCGTTTCGAGAATGCTCAAGCGGATGAATTCCAACGTCGTCAAGCGCACTTTCCCCTTCATCCGCTCGTGAGGCAAGCTCCTCAACCACTGAAATCGAGGATCTTTTAAATCGAAGAGACCCGCTGGAGAAAACAGGTGGGTGCGCTGCTGCGCGATTGCATTCCACACATCAGCAATCGGAACCGCACCGACCTCTGTGGCATAGCTAAGATCGAGAAGCACATGAGACCCACTCATCTTCCCATCCAAAAGCTGGAGCTTCACGCTTTTGGGTTTTTTCAACATCGGATCGCAAGAGACGATGTAAGGTTCTAACTCGAGGAGCTCATAGGTCAAAAAGAGCTGCATCTCCTGCCCTTTGAGAACGATGGGCTGCACAAAGCGCTCTGGAAGCCGCATGAGGGGGGAAATTTGGGAAAATCCCTTCCCCTCGAGGTAGACAAAATCGGCATAGAGGCGCACCTCTTTTTTCCGAAATTCCTTATGCAACTCCACTTTAGGCTTGATGGAGATATGTCCTTTTGCCGTTAGGCTCACTTGTAGCCCAATGCGCTTGACAGGGCAGATCTCGCTAAAAAAACCCTCCACAAGCTCAAGCTCATCTTTGTTAAGGCGAATGAAGAGAGGAATATCTCCTGGCACAATGACAGCCCCCCTCCTTAAGGGAGAGGCACCTCTTCCGTGAGACTTTAAATAAAATCCCTGATTGGCGATGTAAATCCACTCTCCAAAATCGCAACTCACCCCCGAACCTTCGGGAAGCTGCATCCGCACATCGAAGTGGAGAGCCCCCTCTTGATCGACCCGGTAAGAGAGCTCCGATTCAACGGCGGTCAAATGGGTATGAAAGCCCTCGATCGTCCCTAGCCACGCCCGATGGCGATGGATGAATGCGGGAACCTCTTCTCGTTTAACGACCTGCTCCACCTCTTCAAAAAGGGCCTCCACAACAGGGTAGAAGCCATCATCTTCAAGGTAAACCCAGCTCCCAAAAAACCGAGAATCCCCCTGGCTTAAATCCCCAATGTCGAAAAGGTAGGTTTGAATATGTAAGTTCCATTGAGGATCGAAGTGGAGGTGGTAGTGAGGAATCACCCCCTGTTCATGGAGTTTCGCCCCCTTCAAGTGCTTTCCAATCACTCGGCGATGCAAATCGAGGGCCTGTCCCAACTCTTCTGCGGGCACCCAAGATTTTTCTAACAATGTATGCTGCTCTTGGGAGTAAAATCCCTCGCCAGCGACATAGACCCAGTCTCCTAAGCGCACGTGAGAGGCAAGTGTCGCCTCTTCTTCTAAGCGGAGAGCTTTGTCGATGTCGACCCCTAATCTTGGCCAGATGTCGAGGGCTCCTGCCTCCCTGTCGTAGGTGCTCGACTGGAGCGCCTGATCTTGCAAATCGTGCACCTGCAAAGGGGATTCCACGGTCGCTAAGGCGGGGATGATGTGGCTCAAATTCGCTTCGGAGAGATAAAACTCGAGCGTTAAATCATCGAAAAAGACTTTTAAGCGGTTGGGAAGTCCGTTAGCGCTAAAGGCAAATTCGATGAAATAGCGGTCGCCTCTATCTTGGCGCACCATCAGGCTCTTAGCCAAATCGGACCATAAGGAGAGCTCATAGCGCAATGCAGGGGAGGGGCGCCCCTCTCGCCAAAGGCGCAGCTCCTCGTAAGAAAGGCCATGAAATTTCAGAGAATTTTCCTCCGTCTCCCGAACGCGCCGCTCAATGAGCGCTTGGAGCTCCTTGGGATTTCCAGAAATGCAAAAGAGCTGCTTCTGCGATAAAGACTTGAGAACGTAGGTCCCAGGCGCTACCTTTTCCAAAGCTTCTGGTTCGTAATGAGAAAAGAGCTTGGTCAAAGCGTACCAAAGGCTCCGCCCAAAGCGCACATGGAGGGGCTCTCCTTTTTGAAACAGGCGCAACAGGGCCGCTTGGATGTGAACGCATCTCTCGTGGGTATCGCAAGAGCACAGGGCGTCGCGCACCTTGCCCTCTTCATCGAGTTGAATGAAGGGCCAAAGCTCATCTTCGCCATCGAGCACCTGGACTTGGTACGTGGTGCCAGAGAACTCCACATCGCGCACCCGTCCAGCGGCAATTAACCCTTCAGCTTCACACTCCACACGCAACTCACTTAAGACCTTCCCCCCATTCTACTCGGAATGGCCACACTTAAAAAGTCTGTAGATAAAAAATACCTCTATTTTTCACAAAAACAGCACCTTTTTGTGAAATTCACTGATGATTCACGGATGTCAAGAGCCAGGGCTTCCGCATGAAGAATTCACTTCATACCAACTAACTCTAACAGATATTTTCTATTCAGACTTGCCTTCATCCGACGTTTTTTCAAACTATGTTTATTCTTAGGGCCAGTACGCAG
>JAFEGQ010000050.1 GCA_018239785.1 Verrucomicrobiota bacterium | reverse complement strand
GCAATACCCCCAAGGGTTGCCGTAAATGCTCTCCTCCTGAGGAATGCCAAAGGCTGTGTAGAGGTATCTCTCACAAAGCTGCCCCTGGGGAGTGACAAGAGCAACGACAGAGCCATGGTGATCTGTGATGGGGATGTAGCTATCCCCTTGAAGGACGACAAGCACCATCGCTCCAATGTCCCGAAAAGGCGCCCTTCCTAAAATGCGGAAAGCATTCGCATCCCCTAACTCCATCTGTTCGTCATAGAGGAGGTCTTGTCGACGATGAAAGGAGTCATAGCTGAACTCTTTGTCATCGAGGTGAATGAGGCGATCCAGGCTATCATGAGAGCACTTGTGGGGGCCTACTTGGGTGAGCCTGCCGGATAAGTCATAGAGGTCTTGGAGGCGCTGGTTCAGTCCATCGTAGTCATAAAATTCGTCGTTGTAGGAAAGGCGGTTCCCTATGGAATCATGCTTATAGGTCATCTCAGGCTCTGAAGTGAGCTGATTCAAGCTATCGTATGAAAAATGCTCTTCCTTCTCTTCCCAGGCATAGTCCATCGAGGAGCGGGAGAAATGGAGAGAATTTGTCTTCAAAGAAGTGAGGTTGGAGACAGAGTCGTAAGCGAGATCTTGGACGAGGTAATCGGTTTCGAGGTGGGTCAGGCGCCCTAAACGATCGTATTGTTTTTTTCGCGACCCGCATTTGCCAGGCAATTGCTCTAAAACAGGTCTTCCCTCGAGGTCATATTCGAGATAGTGGTGGGTGAGGTTCCGAGACGAAGCGGTTGCAATGTAAGGACCTCGGTAAGTGTAACTGACCTCTTGGCCGAGGTAGGAGAGGTGCGTGCGCCTTCCTAAGCGATCTCTTTGGTAGGTGATGCGACCGGCGGGAGTTGTCTCTTCGATAAGGCAGTTTTGGGCATCATAAGAGCGGTACACATCGTTGACAGCGATGAGGTTGTCCCCTTCATCGTAGGTGTAAGTGTAGGAAAAGTCGGGTCCCTTTTGGGTGGCAAGACGCCCGAGGTCATCATATGTTCTATAGATGTGAGCGCCGTCGGGCTTGATGACGAGCTGCAGGCGGCTAGATGCATCGTAAACATACCTGGTGATCCGAGGAAGCTCGCTTGTCAGCCCTTCCGTGGATTGCAAGAGCTGGTTACTGGGGCTAAAAGTGTTCCCAAAGGCATACGTGCGGAGCACTTTGCCATGGATGAGCACCTGATGCTCTTGTTTGACTTCGTTTCCGTTGAGGTCATAAAAACGATCGACTTGAGAGAGAAGCTTGCCCTGCGCATCTCGTTGCTCTTCGCGGAGAAGGCGCCCTTTTCCATCTTGGTAGGAGAGGGTTTGCCGTTGGAGGGGATCTATTGTAGTAGTTAAGAGAACGGTCTGTCCTTCAAAAGGCGCCTCTTTGTAGGAGATAGTAGTGATATGTCCAAAGGCGTCCACTTGTCGAATGGGGCGATTAAAGGCGTCATAATCTGTAGTTGTTGAGGAGAGGAGAGTCGATGTTTTGGCGACATTCCCCGCTAAATCATGGTCGTTTCGGTGCGCTGGTAGACTTTGCCTGTTTCGTCTTCGAGCTGCTCAGCAATGACTCTGTCGAGGAGGTCATATTCCAAGCGCTTGAGGAGATAATGGGCGTCATCAGCCCAAGAGTGTTCGGCAATTTTGCGACCACTGCCGTCATAGCTGTACTCAGTGAGCTGATCCTCTTTGCGCATTTGAAGCAGCTGGCCGGCTGGGTTGTAAAAGTAATGGGTCGTAAAGCCGCGAGCATCGGTGGCCTTCAGGAGCAAGTCCCCGTCGTAGACTAAGGTCTCCTCCGTCGCTACTTGACTCAAAGTATTAAGTCGTTTTTGAGAGAGGGCTCGCCCCTTGTAATCGCGAGTATAGCGCGTGGCGGTCCCGTCTCTGTGGATCTCCTCTTCCAGCTGCCCATCAACGGTGAAGTAGCGCTTCTCACAGGTGCCGTCGGGATGCTTTTTAAAGCACCAATCGCTCCGGTCGGTATAGGAGATTTCAGTGACTCCCCCTTCGGGGTTTACTTCTTTGATGACTCTGTCTAGGCCGTCGTATTCTCGGACGATCACGGGAACTTGCCAGCCATTGGGAGTGCGGATGGGCCCTTGCGTCTCTTCCAAGACCCTGCCGTGGGGATCTCTCTTCAAGGTGGTGGTGGCAAGAGATGTGATGAGGGCGACTTGCCGGCTCATTTTGTCGAGGCGATAGCTCTCTTCCTGAACTTCTCCTGTGACAAGATCGTGCAAGCTCTTTTTAACGAGCCGATTCATCTGGTCATATTCTAGGTGAGT
>JAFEGQ010000004.1 GCA_018239785.1 Verrucomicrobiota bacterium | reverse complement strand
TTGATCATCAGGAGGGTGCTACAGGCGGCTTGATCTTGGGAATTTACAGATAAACTAATTTATATTTTTGCAATATTGTGGCACGGCGCGAAGCGACGTCGGTCACAATGTTGTACAAAGTCGAGTTGTTGTTTTAATAAAAGGATAAGAAATGGATGGAATAAGCAGAATTTATAGCTTAGAATGGGTGTTTCAGATCTGTGATGAAATTCACCAAATGACAAAAGAACAGGAGAATGCTAACAGGCCTATTGATCGCAATGATCCTCAGGTAAAACGGATGATCGCTTTGTTCAAAGAAAAACAACAACAGTCAGAAGAGCGAAAAATCTGGAATATGGCCAAAAAATTCTGGGAAGACGTAGAGAGCGGAAAAATAGGATTCTAAAGAAGCAGAAAAGCGCTCCCCATGATGATCGTGGCCACCAAAGAGCCCAAGAAAAGGCGCAAGGGGCTAATGCCGGTGTTGAAATGGGGGCTCAATATCTGCTGCCCCGCTGGGTTGGGAGCGTTGGCCATCACGGTCATTCCCCCCCCGGTGATAGCGCCTGCCATCACCGCATGGCGCATCGCTTCTGTAAAGCCAGGGGTCAGGCTGCTCAAATAGGTGATCGCAGCATTATCGTTAACAGTCGTCAAAGCAGCTGCAATGAGCATCAAAGGTGTGGGAGCGACACCGCTCATCAGCGGTTCAATCCACCACCCCTGCAACCCTCCATGAATGAGCAACGCGGCGAGAAACAATCCCACTAAAAGGGGCAAGCGGAGGTTCAGGGATGCTTGATGAGGAATGGTGGCCTGGTAAAAACCGAGGAAAAGCAAGAAAAGCCCTATAAATACCACAGGATAGTGGGCCGTCCATACAACAGCTGCTATCAGCCCTAAATGCGTCAATGTGATCCACGCAGGAATCTTCGCCTCTACAGGCCCCCGAGGGACAGGGATCTTTTCCAGGCGGGCCATCTCCTTGTAAAAACAGGCAAAATAGAGAACGTTCGCCGTAATGATCCCAAAAATCGCCTTCCACCCAAAATGGAGAAAAACGTAAGAGATGCTCCATCCCCATTTTTCAGCGACAATGAGGACGGGAGGCGCTGCAAAATTGGTGAGCACTCCCCCCACAGAAATATTGGTGAAGAGCAATCCTAAAGTGGCGTAGGCAAATTTTTTGCTAGGAGCTCTGGAGTAAAATTCGCGAGCGAGCAGCACAGCGGTCAATGTCATCGCACCCGGCTCGGTGATAAAAGAGCCTAATAGGGGCCCAACGGTCAAAAGAGTAAGCCACCAAGCGGCAGCGCCTCCTCCCACAAAACTGGCAATCCACTCGATGATCCGATAGGCTAAGCGGACAATGGGCCGCGTGCTGCTTAAGACCATGATCACGATCACAAAGAGGGGCTCAGTATAATCGCGGGTCTGAAGGTAGTCGACCGCTGTTGCCCAATTGTAGAGGGAAGAAATCGCGATCACTAACACAATCGCCCAAAGGCCAAAGACCACCTCCACTTCCCCGAGAAAGTGAAAAATTTCTGCCTTCACACTTAAGTCATGCGCCCGCACATAAGTGCCTCCAGCTTTTTCAATGCGGGCGATATGGCGCTGTTCAATCCGATGGGCGAGCCCCGTCAGCTGTCCTGTCAACAACATATGGCAGATCGCACACGCAAAGATCAAAAAGGCCACTAAATTAAAAGGCTGCTGCGCGACCCTCTCACCCAAGACCTGCCAAACACTAGCCCCTGCCGATTCGATATAAAGATCAAGAGGAAGAGGAAAAGTCATGTTACAATCTCCTCTGTTGTATAAATGTTTACTCCCGCAGCTTCCATTTCAGCAATCGCCTCCTTCTCTTCTTGCAAAGGGGCGCACGCATCGCGCACAACGCCGGTTTCAAATCCCAAGCGCCGCGCCTCTAAAGCTGTCTCTTTAACGCAAATGTCAGTGACAAGTCCACAGATCATCACCCGTTTCACTACCCACTCTTTGAGCACTCTTGCAAGCTCTCCTCCCCCAAACCCGCTAAAACTGTCTTGATGGGGATCGGTTCCTTTTAAAATCGTCCTTTCTATTTTTCTCTGATCCAGCCAAGGGGGATGTTCAGCCCCCCATGAACCTTGAATGCAGTGGGAGCCGAAGAGCGCAAAGCTGCTATGCCCTGGAGGATGCCAGTCTTTGGTGGCGATGACATGCTCAAAGCGAGAGATCAGCTGTGCAACAAACGGAGCGATCCGATCTCCTTGCGGCGCCGGTAAGGCCCCTCCTGGGAGAAAATCGTTTTGAATATCCACTAAAATCAATGCAGTTTCAGAAGGAGCGATAGAGCACCTCCTCTGTCCCCACAAAGTAGGGTGTAGGATCCTCAAAGCGAGAGATCTTAAGGGGAAGCTTTTGCACATTTTCAATCGCTCTCAAACGGATCTCCTTCAAAGGAGGGGGAGTATAGCACCGATGGCCATGGCGAAAAATAGGGGTCAGCATCTCCTTAAATTCCCCTGAAAACTGCCGCTTCTCCCCTTTGACATTCCACGCCACAAGAGACTCTGCATCCTCTTGTTTCACATCGACCACCGCATCGCCATCGGCGTAACGGCGGACCTGTAAAATCCCTGGGGGGGAGCCCTTTTCTTTTTGGTCACATTTTTTTGCCGCATAGCGCCACTTGCCTTGAGAATTGCGGACAGCGCTGAGTTTATACACCCCATCAAGGGCTCCATCTGGATGACCCGTCGTCAGACGAGTTCCCACCCCCCAAATATCAATGGGCGCATGAGCGCTTTTCAGCTGTTTGATCCTCCACTCATCAAGTTCGTTAGAGGCGATGATCTTGACGTGCTGCAGCCCCTCTTGATCGAGCACATGGCGAGCTTGTTTCGAGAGCTGTTCGAGATCGCCAGAGTCCAGTCGAATCGCCCGCAAGACATCCTTAGCAGCACAAATGGCATGCTTGATCCCCTCTTGCGTCCCATAGGTGTCGACCAAAAGGACGCAATTGTTCGGCATCACCTGGACATAGCCTTTAAAAGCTTCGAGCTCACTGTCAAAAGCCATCACCCAGCTATGCGCATGAGTCCCACGGACCGGAATGGCCCATTTTTTCCCCGCAAGAAGGTTAGAGACAGCATCGCATCCCCCAAGATAAGCGGCCCTCGAAGCGCTCATTCCCCCATCAATCCCCTGCGCTCTGCGCAATCCAAATTCGATGATCTCATCCTCAGGGGCGACATGGCGCAGCCTCGCCGCCTTCGTCGCAATCAACGTTTGAAAATTGATCGCATTGAGCAAAGCCGTTTCGAGAATCTGCACCTGCAACAGAGGCCCTTTGACTCTCAGTAAGGGAGCGTGAGGGAAAGCGAGATTCCCCTCTTCTACGGCATCGAGATCGACTTTTAGCTCGAGTTTTTGCAGAAAATCTAAGAAAGGGGGCTCAAAAAGGGGCTGACCATCCACTCCACACAGCGACGCGAGATAGGTGCAATCGGACGAAGAAAAATGAAAATTTTCGATCAGATCGATCACACTTTGTAGGCCAGCTGCAACGGCGTAAGCCCCTTTAAAGGGAGCCGTCCGATAAAAGAGATGAAAGACCGCTTCTAAATCATGCATCCCCAACTTCCAATAGCCATAGGCCATGGTGAGCTCGTAAGGATCTGTCAATAGTGCAAGGGAACTTGTGTGCATTTCTTTCTCTCTAGGGGGGAATTGAGTTTAATGGACAACAAGCATGTTGGCAATGGCAACAATAGAGGCGGTGAGCGCGGCAGCGGTAATAGTTTGCCAAACAGCGACAACGGCGCACCATCGCGGGGCTGCGCAACTCAAGGCGATCGGCCGTTCTCTCGTAATAGGCAGCGCGCGCGCAAAGCGCCTCATACTTAAGTTCCCAACAGCACCTCTCTGCTCTGAGAGAAATTGTCAAAAGAAGAAAGGCTACAATTAAGAGGCGCATCCTCTTTCGTGTAGGAGTCAATAAATTTGATTGTCAATCCTTATTATTTTGAATACCTTGCACGCATGGCCTTTGCCCCCTACACATCTGCCCTTGTGAAGATCAAGGAGTTCTCGTGGCGCGCCGTCATGCTCGGCCTTTTTTTAGGAGCTATCTTTGCGCTCGGGAACACTTATTTAGGATTAAAAGTGGGGATGACCGTCTCCGCCTCGATTCCCGCAGCTGTGATTTCCATGGCTGTTTTGCGCTTAGCCCGCAAGTCCACGATTTTGGAAAACAACATGGTCCAAACGATCGCTTCAGCAGGAGAAGCGATGGCAGCGGGGATGATCTTTACCCTCCCCTCTCTCCTTCTCCTAGGCGATAACCCCTCCTTCTTCCGGATGTTTATTCTCGCTGTTCTTGGAGGTCTTTTGGGGGTCTTGATGATGGTCCCTTTGCGCCATAGCCTTATGGTCGAAGAACACGGAAAACTGCCCTTCCCCGAGGGGCTCGCCTGTGCAGAGATCCTGAAAACGCGCGGCAACACTCAAGGAAAAGCACTCCTGACTCTCTGGGGGTTGCTCATCGGCATTTGCAGTAAAGTGGCGATGGGGATCTTTCACCTCTGGGCTGAAATTGCCACCTGGAGTCTTGGGGGGATGAAGCTGATGCTCGACACGACCCCCGCTCTTCTTGGAGTTGGCTACATCATCGGCAGACGCTACGCCTTTGTCCTCTTTGCAGGAGGGGCTTTTGCGTGGTGGGGGATTGTTCCTCTCCTCAAGTATGGCCTTCCCCCCTCCCATATCGAGGAAAATTGGGCCCTCACCCTCCGCTACATCGGGGTAGGCGCCGTCGCCGCCAGCGGTCTTCTTAGCCTGATCCGCCTCATCCCCCTGCTCCACCGCTCCCTCAAAGGGCAAATGGGGACTCTCATCACCGATCTGTTCCATCATGAAGGAAAAGCGCGCACTTCTCTCGATCTTCCCCTCTTTTGGGTCATCGGCGCCACTTTTCTCCTCCTGATTTTTGGATGGCTCATCCCCCAAGTGGGGCTCAATGCGTTTTCTCTTCTCCTGGTCCTTCTTCTCGGATTTTTCTTTGTCGCCCTCACCTCTGTGACGGTGGGAATTGTCGGGAGCTCTTCGAATCCCGCCTCAGGGATGATCCTCTCGACTCTCCTCATCGCCACCCTCCTCTTTTCTTGGCTCGGTTGGACAGAAAAAATGTATCTGCTGATGGCCATGAGCATGGGATGCGTCATTGGCACTGCCATCACCATGGCAGGAGCCACCTCTCAAGACCTCAAAACGGGGATGCTTTTGGGGGCCACTCCTCGGCTCCAACAGGTTGCCACCCTCTTAGGGGTCTTTATTCCCGCAGCGATGATTGCAATCACGCTGAGCCTCCTCCACCGCACTTACACCTTTGGCAGTGAGGAGCTTCCAGCGCCACAAGCCATGTTAATGGCCTTAGTGGTCGAAGGCGTCATCGAAGGCAACCTCCCCCTCCCCCTCGTTATTGTGGGGGCCATTTTCGCATTAGGGGTCGAATTGCTCGGCGTCCGCTCTCTTCCCTTTGCGTTAGGGCTCTACCTCCCCTTGCCCACAACTACGGCCATTGGCATCGGAGGAGCGATGTCCCATTTCTTCAAAGGAGAAGGGGTTTTAGTGGGCTCTGGCCTCATTGCAGGGGATGCGTTAACGGGGATTGCGATTGCTCTTTTGACTCTGACAGGTATTATCTCTTCGCAAACTGTCCCTTTTGCTTATCCCACCCTGATTGCCTATAGCGTGCTGCTGGTCCTCTTTGGATGGCTTGTAGCTCGACGCCAAAAAAGTTAAGAAAAGGGAAATCTATTAGTCTATACCTCGACTTTGTACATTTTGAGTGACTCGCTGCGCTCGCCACTCAGAAAAATTTACAAGGCGAGAAATAGAAGTTGATAGAGAGCTTCCCACTTCGCATACTGATTGTTTTAATGCGACAAAAGG
>JAFEGQ010000049.1 GCA_018239785.1 Verrucomicrobiota bacterium | reverse complement strand
TTGAAACGCTTCTCAGTTACTGGCGCCGCCATGGCGCTACCTCTGTGGAGGAAGCGGAAATTTATCTTCATGAAAGTCTCATGGTCGCAAACGAAGCAGTTGCCCTTAGAGCGAGTCAGGAGAGAGCTCTCAGGGGCATGGGGAGCACGGTCTGTTGCTTGCTCCGTTTTGAAGATCTGATGATCCATGCCCATGTGGGCGATTCGCGCATCTATCTTTGCCGGAATCAGAGCTTGCAACAGCTCACTTGTGACCATTCGCTCCTCGCACAACTGATTGCTTCAGGACAAGTCGGGCAGGAAGAGGCGCAAAGATTCCTCTACAAACATATCATCACCCGCGCGATTGGCACCCGTAAACGGGTTAAGGCCGATGTGGGACATCTGCTTCTAGAAGAGGGGGATCTCTATCTTCTCTGCTCCGATGGGCTGACCGATCTGGTGTCCGATGAAGAGATCCTCTCTCACTTGACAGCTACAGCGACCCTTGAAGAGCGGGCTCATCGTTTAGTGGAGGTAGCAAATGCCGCTGGAGGGAATGATAACATCACAGCCTTGTTGGTAGCATGTCAATCTACTTAGACAATAATGGGACAACTAAGCTCGATCCCCGCGTCGTCGAGGTGATGTGTGACGAGATGGAAGGGGGACCCAGCAATCCCTCAAGTGTCCATAGCTTTGGGCAACTCGCTCGAACAAAGCTGACCAAAGCGCGCCGCCAAATCGCTGCGTTAATGGGGGTGGCTTCAAGTGAAATCGTCTTCCACTCGGGGGGCACCGAGGGGCTGAATACCATTTTATACCCCTACGCTCCTGCCTCGATTCTCTCTTCCTCCGTGGAACACTCGGCGGTTTATCAGACAATAGAGGGAGCTCATTTTCTCGACCCCGGTCCTCATGGGGCTATTACCCCAGAGCATCTCGACAAAGAGCTCCACGCGGGCATTAAACTCATTTGCTTGATGGCGGCGAATAATGAGACGGGGGTAATGAGTGACCTAACGGGGATAGCAGCGGTGGCAGGGCGTTGGGGCCTTCCTCTTTTGGTCGATGGGGTGGCACTGCTCGGCAGAGAGCCTTTTGTAGTTCCTCCTACAGTGAGCGCAATGTGCTTTTCGGCACATAAATTTCATGGTCCTAAGGGGGTGGGCTTTTCTATTTTGCGGCGCCCTTTCCCCCCTCTTTTGAAAGGGGGGCCTCAAGAAGGGCAGCGGCGCGCGGGGACCGAAAATCTCGCGGGCATCATGGGGATGGCAGAGGCTTTGCGCCTACAGCTAGAGGCAAAACATGAGATGAGGAGATTGCGCGATCGCTTAGAAGAGGGGTTGAAGAGGATCTATCCTCCGTTAGAGGTTAATGGGACGGGCCCTCGCCTTTGCAACACCTCTAATGTCGCTTTTATGGGGCTAGATGGGGAAGGGCTGATGATGAGGTTCGATTTAGCAGGAGTGGCCGTCAGCCATGGATCAGCCTGCAGCTCGGGTTCTTTGGAGCCTTCACGCGTGTTACTTAACATGGGGTATAGCCGAGAGCGGGCCAGGAGCTCGCTGCGGTTCTCTTTATCGCGGTTCACCACAGAAGCAGAAATTGATGAGGCGTTAAGAAGGATTCAAAAAGAGATTGGAGATGCTAAGCGTTGATCTTGTTGACATTTGGCAGTGCTATTTGCGCACAGTGAACGATTGGAAAGTGTTAATCAAAGATAGGTTAAGCAAACAGACCGCCTGCGGCCCCGTCTATGAGCTGGCGAATGCTATCGAGCGGGCAAATGAGAGCTTTGCGATCGCAGATATGCGAAACGTCCCTTGCGCGATGCCACACTACCACCGCGGAGAGACCGAGGACGCGATTTGGCAACGCGAGGTGAGGCCCTTCCTCCCAGTTATTTTGTCTGCGAATAGCGCGGAAGCGTGAGCAGCCCGAGATTTTTACGTAGCTGACCTAATGCTTCAGCTGCTATTCACTGCCCTTTTCTTGCTTTGAGAGCCAACTATGAATTTCGAAAGAGATCTATTTATTAAATTAGACCTCTTTCGAAATTGATGAGGAGAGCGAAAGCATGAGGTTAGCAAGTAGAAGTCTCGGGCTGCTCTTGCGCTTGCGCGCATTGGAGCAGAATAGGCTATGAGAAGAAAGGCCTCATCTCG
>JAFEGQ010000048.1 GCA_018239785.1 Verrucomicrobiota bacterium | reverse complement strand
GAGGTAATTGCAAAACTAGAGAAAAAGACAATTTTTCGGGGGTTGATCATATCAACCTCTGCTCAACACCCGAAAAATCGCCTTTTTCTCTAGTTTTGCAATTACCTCTATTGATATCTTGCAAGCGAATAATTTTTTTTTGAAAAAAACTAACGCCCTTCTTGAGCTGCCATCGAATAGCCTGCTAGGGCCATTGCCTCGCGCAAATGCAAATAGCTAGCGCGATTAAAAGCAGGGAAAAAAAGGTTGGCCCCTCCTCTTGAGTGGGGCTTGTACTTGCGATCGTGGACCGTCACCTTTCCTCGCACGTAGACTAAAATGCCATAGTCATTTTTAAGATCGACATCTTCTAGATGAGTGATCGCCTTCAAGGGGAGGGTGAGCGTCCGCTTGCCACCCCGAAAATAGTGCAATTCTTCGTCGGTCACCTCTAAGACATCAGGTTTTTGCCGCAATTTTTTCAGCTGTTGATAGGGGATGAGGCCAAAACCGATGAGCACAAGTCCAAAAAGAAAAATAGGGATTCCCATCACTTGCAGACGCCCTAAAGGGATCTCAACAGCAGCAGAGAGGAGGAGGGAAATGCCAAGGCCCCCAATCACAGAACCGCGCACCAGCGCCGTGCGCACCCGTTCTTCTCCCACATAAGTGTGAATGCGGACTGGATCCATATCGCTTTTCACGATAGGTTGAAGAGATGTTCTTGACAATGGCGGAAACCTCCGTAGTGCTTTGGTGGTCTCTTTCGTGGCAGGGGTGGATCACAGTAGGGATCTTTTTCGCCATTTTGGCGCTGCTCATTCAAGAGATTTTCCCCCCTGCAATTCCCATCTTAGGAGGCGCGTCTCTTCTCTTGGTGTGTGGAGCGATCACCCCCAAAGAATTTCTCTCCGGATTTGCCAGCCCTGTCGTCTTTTCTCTTGGAATGCTCTGTGTGGTCGTCAAGGCGCTCCATACAGTGGGACTTGTCGATCTTCTCGCAAGGCGCATCTTGCCCAAGACTGGGAGCTATCGCTACCGCTTAATGGCATTGATGGCTCCTGCATCGTTCCTGGCAGCGTTCCTTCACGCCACCCCCATCGTCTTGATGCTCACTGGGATTGTGCGCAAATGGGCTGTTGCCATCCGAGAGAGCCCCTCTAAGTATCTGATGCCTCTTTCCATGGCCACCATCTGTGGAGGGATGTGCACCTTGATCGGCACATCGACCAATTTAGTCGTCGATGGGCTGCTCAAACAGCTCAATCCCAACTTGGGGATTGCCTTTTTTGAACTGGGGATGGTCGCGTTTCCCGGTTTATTGCTCACCTACTCTTACGTCTTTTCTTGGGGGCATCAGATCTTACCCACAAGGCGTGATCCTAGAGACATTGTGCAGGAAGAAACGAGGGAATTTATCAGTGAATTTACGGTAGAAGAAGGCTGTCCTTTGATCAAGATGAGTACTGAGGCAGCTCTTTTGCGCTATTTTCCCGAGGGCAATATCCTCCAAATTGAACGCAATGGGCACCTTGAGGATTCTCCTCCTCTCGATTTCCAAATTGCCCTAGGGGATCGACTCGTCATCTCTGGAGAGATGGCTCAAATTGCTAGGCTGCATACGATAGCGGGGCTCTCCTCGGTCGCCGACCCCTCGTTTAAAATTGATGTCAACGCCCCCCATTTTGCTGAAGTCGTTGTGGGGATCAATTCTTATTTGATCAATCGCTCTTTGCGCCATATCCGTTTTCGGACGCGCTATAATGCCTCTGTGGTTGCCATTTATCGAGAGGGGGCCCGCATCAAAGGGAGCATACGGGACATCATTTTAAAAGCGGGTGACACCCTGATGCTCCTTTCCAATGTGCCATGGCCTGCAGATCGGCATCGCAGGGTTGGACTTTATCCGATCACTTATAGTCAAGAATTGCCCTTTTTTAGCCTCAAGAAGGCGATTTGGGTCGCCTTTGTACTTCTGGGAATGGTTGCAGCCATCACGATAGGGATCCCTCTTCTCATAGCGAGCCTTGTCGCAGCAGCGCTTTTATTGATGACTCGTATGCTTACGTTACGTCAAGCAGCTGCTGGCATCGATTGGAATTTGTTGTTATTAGTCGCTAGTGCCTTTGCGTTAGCTCAAGGGCTTTATACAACAGGTGTTGCAACAGCTTTGGCAAAAGGGGTGATGTTTGCTTTAGGGACAAATCACTATCTTTTAATAGGAGGCATTTTCCTCCTGACCATGATGGTCACTGAGATGATCACCAATACGGCTTCAGCTCTTTTGGTCTTTCCCATCGCCATTGAGACGATCCGGCTGGCTGGCTACGATTCGCCCTTAGCGTTTAAAGCAGTGGCTGTCACCGTCGCCCTAGCCGCCTCTTGTTCTTTTTTAACCCCTATCGGCCATCAAACGAATACCATTGTCTATGGTCCAGGGGGCTACCGTTTTGGCGATTACGCCCGCTTCGGAGCGATTCCAAGTGTGGTGCAATTGCTCATTTCTACGGCGCTGATTCCTCTCGTTTGGCCCTTTTATAACTGATCGCCCCAGCTAGCTTTTCGAGCCTTTTTATAGAGCTCCTTTTGTTTGCGGGAAAACGTCACTTTTTTTAGCTCTTCAGGAGTGCAGAGGGAAAGCGTTGTATGTCCACTGCGCCTTTGGGGAGGAGCGATAATGCGAGAATGGGTCTGTTCACACCTCTCTTTGGTGAGAATGACGTAAGAGAATTTCTCATCCTCATAGGGGAGCGTAGCCAGTTTCGCGCGTCGATGTAAAAAATTCCTATCAAGTCGGACAGAGAAGTGGCACCAATCAGGAGACTTTAGGGGACAGCGACGAGAGTGAGGGCAGGGGGCAAATACAGATCCCCCAAGGCCTACAAAAAAGTCGCGCGCAAGTAACATCCGTTGATACCCACGAGGGGTGCCAGGTTCTACAATGATCACCCCCTTTTGAGCAGCCTCCCAGCATTTGTTGAATAAAGAGGGTAATTTTTCTTCCTGCAATTCACTGAGGGAATATCCAAAACATACCCAGTCGTGAGGTTCAAATTTTTCGACCTTTAGTAGGTCTGCCTCGATCCATTCCACTTGACTGCCGAGTTGCTGGCCAAGTTCAATAAATTTCTTCTCTCTTTCGATAGCGGTAATGATAGGACAGTGGCCCCATGCAGCTAAGCTGGCCCAGGAGAGTGTCCCAGGGCCCGCTCCTAAATCGAGTAAAGTGCCGATGGAAGGTATACCCAAATAACCTGAAGAATTGGTTTTGGAGCTGCGTGAAAGCTCCCGCGGTTCGACGATCCCAACCTGCTCAATATTAGTAATATTGGGTTGGTTGGGATCCTCGCACCCCGGGGCTTTGACGCGTTCCAAATCCCAATTCTTCAGGTTATTTGGGTATAATTTGGAAAGGACCACTTCTAAGGCAGCACATGTTGCAGGGAGTCTCACGATCAAATAGGTGAGCAATTCCTCTGCAGAGGTAAG
>JAFEGQ010000047.1 GCA_018239785.1 Verrucomicrobiota bacterium | reverse complement strand
TTCCCGCCACCACTCCCTCTTCTCTTGCCTCAATGCTGTTGGCATACCCACCTCTTGTTTGTGAAAATCACAAGGGTGCCATAACCCGAACACGCTAAAAAGATGGGCTCGTTAGACGCTTACGTTGATAGACTACAGAACGCAAACTAGGAAACATATGCGCACGATCAATGGACCTCTAGCTAGTCGCGCTTTTGATAAGCTTAAGCGTTATTTGTCTTCTAGAATGAGCTTTTGTGCTCTCGGGTGTAACATTTTTATGTTCTCTGGGGTATAAATACACACTGTCACTTCTTTTTGATAGTCTGCAGAAGAAAGATGAAAATGCAATCCCTCATCTTTTGGCTTCTCAAGAAATTGTTCTAAATAGCTCTTTAATTGGACTGCTTCTGATTCTGTTAAAAATAAAGTAATGCTATCTAACTTTTTATCTGTTATATCATCAGAAATTCTCATGACCACCTTAATTATGAGGAACATCAATTGGGTATATTTGACCCGACTCTTTCCATATTCCGCAGCCCATGTATTCGTCAACATGCATGTGAGGATTCTGGTGTGGGTAGGGACGCTTAAAATCAAATCTCACACGTCTTAATCCATCTTTGGAGAGAATTACAGGGTCACCAGCTTTGTTATGTATAAGTGTAGTGCTCTCGCCAAGCCAAGAATTCATCGCACTCTCGACCTGTGTGACCTGGCTGGAGTTGGCTAAGGAATCCGTTCTCCTAGCTACCCCTCTCCCGGTCTGCCGAGAGAGCCTCGTTAATCCATAATTGATCCCTCCTCGCACGGTTTCATAAGCTCCTGCAAATACTATGCCAAGCTCAATTCCGTTTTTTGCTCCTATTCTACAATCACGATAGAGCGGATCTGATGAGTCTACCTGAAAAACACCCATCAAGAAATCATCGAAAGCTGCCCTTTGACGCACCCGCTTTTGCTCTATGCGCCCTAACATGCGCCCTTTTTCCTGAGGGCTCTTATTGGAGCTTGCTGCGCCTAAGTAGATGAGAGATGTCTCAATATCACGACAAGACAAGGGGAAATAGTTATGGCTAAAATCATAGACAAAATCAGCCGCTCCGTGAACCACGCCTCCCACGACCTTCACCGGCGCCTTCAGAAGATCTCGCTGTTGCGAAGTCTGAGCACGCTCTTCTAGTTCAGGATCTCTGAGGATAAGATCTGAGGAGACTCTATCGCCTTTGTCCCTATCTCGAGTAAAAAAGTCTTTAACTGCTTGAGTTTTCTCTGAACACCATTCTTTAAATCCTTTGAGGCCAAGGGGATCAATGATCCCTAAAGGATTGTTGTGGCAGTAGGCGTAGAGATTGGGGCCCTCTGTATGTCCTGAGGGGTCTGGACTGATCCAGCGGCCAGCTTGAGGGTGATAGTAACGGTAACCAAAGAGGAGCAATTCCCCCTCTTGTCGCTTCGAACAAAACCCCCAAGGGTTTTCGTAGACACTTTCCTGAGAGGGAATCCCAAAAGCCGAATAACGACGGCTTTCACAGAGCTCTCCTTTAGGGGTGACGAAGGCAACGACAGAGCCCAAGTGGTCCATGATGGGAACAAAGGGCTCTCCAGAGAGGAAGATCAAACGCATAGCTCCAATATCGCCAGCGGCGTTGATAGCGAGGATTCGCAGAGCGTCTTTATTCCCAAGTTCGAGCTGACCATCGTAGAGAAGGTCTTCTCGGCGATGAAAGGCATCGTAATTTAAATGCCGATCATCGAGTTGGACCAGGCGATCCAAGCTATCATAATGGCACTTGTGAGGGCCAGCTTGAAGGAGGCGGCCACAAAGGTCATACGGATCTTTAAGGCGCTGATTCAAGGCGTCGTAACTGTGAGTTTCCCCATTCTCTGAGAGACGATTGCCGATGGAGTCGTGAGTGTAGTTGCTACTGGGCTCAGAGGAGAGCTGATTCAAACTATCGTAGGAAAAGGACTCTTCCCAGTTCTGGGAAGGAGATTTTGTTCGCAAGGAGATGAGGTTGGAGACGGCATCGTAGGCAAGATCTTGAGAGAAATAATCGGTCTCCAAGTGGGTAAGGCGCCCCTTAGGATCATAAGTCCGCTTTTTATAGCCGCACTGACCTGGCAACTTTTCGAGAGTGGGTCGTCCTTCAAGGTCATATTCGAGATAGCTGTGGGTGAGATTTTGGCAAGAGAGGGTGGCGAGATAGGGTCCTTGATAGGTGTAGCTAACCTCTTGGCCGAGATACTTGAGGCAGATCCGTCTGCCGAGCTGATCTCTTGTGTAGGTGATCGTGCCAGAAGGCGTTGTTTCAGAGAGGAGACGATGGTGAGGGTCATAGGTGCGGGTGATGTTATTAACAGCAATAAGATCATCGGCTGCGTTGTAAGTATAGCTGTAGCAAAAATCGGGCCCTTCGTGGGTGGCGAGGCGGCATAAACTGTCGTAGGTGCGGTAGAAAGACGTCCCATCGGGCTTGATGGTGCACTGAAGACGGCTACAGGAGTCGTAAAGGTACTGGGTAATCCTGGAATTTTCGCTATTGAGCCCTTCGATGGAGGTGAGAAGGAGGTTTCCAGGGCCAAAAGTGTTGCCAAAGGCATAGGTACGGAGCACTTTTCCTTGATCAAGAACTTGGTGCTCTTGTTTGACCGCATTGCCATTGAGATCGTAGTAGTGATCGACTTGAGAGAGGAGAGCTCCCTGTTCATCTTTTTTTTCCTGACGTAAAGCGCGCCCTTTTCCGTCTTGATAGACGAGGGTTTGTCGTCCTAGAGGATCGGTCGTGATGGTGAGGAGGACGGTTTGCCCCTCAAAAGGGACTCTGTTGTAAGAGAAGGTGGTGACTTGGCCGAGCTGATCCACTTGTCGAGTAGGGCGATTGAAAGAGTCATACGTTGTTGTGATTGTGGAGGTAGTGCAACATTAAGTCTGTAAATTCAGATCAGGCTTTTTTAAAAAAATTATTTCACTCTTAGATATATTGAAATAAAAAAGGGCCGAGACAATAATGCTTCTTGTCAACTCACTAAAAAATCTAAAGGAGAGATTGTATGATTTCGGACCATCTTAA
>JAFEGQ010000046.1 GCA_018239785.1 Verrucomicrobiota bacterium | reverse complement strand
CTTTTGTCGCATTAAAACAATCAGTATGCGAAGTGGGAAGCTCTCTATCAACTTCTATTTCTCGCCTTGTAAATTTTTCTGAGTGGCGAGCGCAGCGAGTCACTCAAAATGTACAAAGTCGAGATTAGGCTGCTCGCTCCAACAGCTACGAATCTAAGTGCTGATACTTTTCCCGTCGCTAATCCCTCTGTCGCATTTGAACATCCTTCCATCTTAAAACCCTCGGATTGATTTAACATTCGAGATCATTATATTTACAATTTATTTATAAAGCAAGTGCTATCTCATGTTTTCTAAAACAAAATTATTATATTTTTTTTAGATTCTCTCTGCGCCCTGTGGCTGTATATTTTATTTTTTTATTGCAGATGACACAGAGTGGAAATTGCGGAAGAATCCTATTCAATTAAAATTAAGAGGCCCGCCCTGCCATCTCTTTCCACATGAGAAGGCCCCCAAATGTGAGAAATAAGGGAACGGATGCCGTTGTCACACAGGCAAGGGTTTTCGGAAACAACCATCCACCGCCCACTGCAAGAGAGGTAAAGAGAAGAAAATCTAAGCCGTTGCTCTTCATTTCTGAGAGATGTTGCTCACGGGTGCGCTCTTGGATAAGAGGGAAGTATTTGTCCGCTAAATTTTTTGGACCGTGGAGCAAGCCAAAAGCCAACAACAGACAAGAAAAACCTGCTCCCAAAGCAGCAGAATAGCGAAACCACGGCTGCTTTAGTAAATTTCCCTCCAGAGCCGTCTTCCCCGCAACCTTCAAAATCAGCAGAGACGCCACGCCCACCAAGGGGGCAAATAAGACTCCTACCGTCTCTTTGGCCGCTGCTTTGTTGTCGATCGAGCTTCCCGAAAAAAGAAGTAGGCTAATTTTAGAACAGGTCATTTGGTTAAATCCCTTTAAGCCGTAGTTATTACAATGCTCCCCCCTCGAGAGGAGGGAGATCGAACCTTTAGTCGTTTGAGGAAGAGAAAATTTCCTTTCCCACTCGAATCATCCCCATTCCAGCCCCATTCGTGATGCCCCAGAGCAAGCAAAAAGAGGTCACCCTTGGGAAAATATAGCCCAGTCCAGCGAGCACTCCAGCCCCTACAGCAGAGGAAATCCCATTAATTATAAAAGAAGATTGATGCTGCTGACATGTCTGAGGCTCTATTTTATACACCTTTTCAGCTGCGTGCCAGATTCTCTGGGCAGCTTGTTTGCTTTGGGTTGCTTCCACACGCTTAGCTATTGATTCTAAATATTCTTTGCTCATTTCCTCGGCCGTTCCCAGCTCTCCTATTACACGAACAGCCCCAATAGCAACAGCCACCTTAGCCCATGTCTGCTCTAAAAAACTGTTGGACAAAAAATTTTTTGATAAAAATGGGCTGCCAATCTGGCGCATGATATATAACGCCGCCACTTTAGATCCAACGGAGAACAAAAAACCCTCATTCGGTTTTGTGCCTGTTGCACATAGCGTTGTCACATTAGAACATTTCTCCATCTTCAAAGCCTCCGATTAAGCAAGTGTTTTATTTCATCGAGTATACTGACAATCTCCTTAAAATACAATTCTATTTTTTTAGGAAAGCGCTTCTTTAAAAAATCGGAGCATCCCATCACAAGCATTGCGAGCGATCAAACAGAGGATCAAAATGGGGATGACTCTTGGAGAAATACCTCCCAACACAATAAACATCCCCGTTCCAAGAGCAGAGAACACCACTCGGTTCGTAAATAAGGAAACGTGCCGATCGAAAGAGGTGGCACGATTATTCTGAAAATAGGGCGCGTACGCAGGATCGTTTTCTAATATCCCGCATATCCCGTGCTCCTCTGCGCCTAAACCACAGCTAAAAATCTCTTTAGCTTTTCTTTCGAAGAAAGGAAGAAGAGCTCCTATAACAAGAGCAGGCCGTCCCCATATTTTATCTAAAAATTGACCCTGTAGAAAGGGGCTTCCGAGATGTCGTAAAACTGCTAAGGCAGCGACATACCCAATCGAAAAGAAAACCCCCTCATGGCTTTTTAAAAAAAATCTTAATTTTTAAGACAAAAAAAATCCCTCTAGAGCGTTAACCCTAGAGGGAGAAGGTTGTTTGATAGAAATTGGCGGCGTCCTACTCTCCCACACTCTTGCGTGCAGTACCATCGGCGATGAAGGTCTTAACTTCTGAGTTCGGAATGGGATCAGGTGTTTCCCCTTCTCTATAGCCACCAAAGAGATATTTAGCATTTTTACTGTGCTAGAGTCAGCGCTCAAGCTACTGAAGCACATTGGAAAAAGAAAAGATAAGTCGATCGACTGATTAGTATTGGTCAGCTCAACGCATTACTGCGCTTACACCTCCAACCTATCAACCTTGTAGTCTACAAGGAGTCTATTTGGGATACCTTATCTTAAGGGGGGCTTGGCGTTTAGATGCTTTCAACGCTTATCCTCTCCGAACGTAGCTACCCGGCTATGCCCTTGGCAGGACAACCGGAACACCATTGGTTCGTCCACTTCGGTCCTCTCGTACTAGAAGCAGCTCCTTTCAAGTATCCTACGCCCACAACAGATAGGGACCAAACTGTCTCACGACGTTTTGAACCCAGCTCGCGTACCGCTTTAATTGGCGAACAGCCAAACCCTTGGGACCTGCTACAGCCCCAGGATGCGATGAGCCGACATCGAGGTGCCAAACCGCCACGTCGATATGAACTCTTGGTGGCGATAAGCCTGTTATCCCCGGAGTACCTTTTATCCGTTGAGCGACGGCGATTCCACTTTCCACCGCCGGATCACTAAGCCCGACTTTCGTCTCTGCTCGACTTGTTGGTCTCGCAGTTAATTTGCCTTATACCTTTACGCTCGACTCGTGATTGCCAACCACGATGAGGCAAACTTTGGACTCCTCCGTTACTTTTTAGGAGGATACCGCCCCAGTAAAACTGCCCGTCTAGCACTGTCCGAACTCCAGATTCATGGAGTTTCGTTAGATTCCCAACCAGCCAAGGCCGGTATTTCAAGGATGATTCCAAGAGCCCTGACGAGCTCTCTTCATAATCTCCCGGCTATCCTACTCATGACAAGTCAGGAGCCAATACCAGAGTACAGTAAAGGTTCACGGGGTCTTTCCGTCTTGTTGCGGGTAAACGGCATCTTCACCGCTACTACAATTTCACCGGGTCTCTTGTGGAGACAGCGCCCAGATCGTTATGCCATTCGTGCAGGTCGGAACTTACCCGACAAGGAATTTCGCTACCTTAGGACCGTTAT
>JAFEGQ010000045.1 GCA_018239785.1 Verrucomicrobiota bacterium | reverse complement strand
TTTCCCGCCACCACTCCCTCTTCTCTTGCCTCAATGCTGTTGGCATACCCACCTCTTGTTTGTGAAAATCACAAGAGTGCCATAACCCGAACACGCTAAAAAGATGGGCTCGTTAGACGCTTACGAACATAGAGGAAACAACAGGATATATAGGATCCGCTAATAACACGTCATTTAAGTTGAGTGAAAGCTCCGACACAGTCCCTTATAGCTTCCTTTAAATCCTTAACTATCTTACTCTTTTTGAGAGGTAAGCGATGAAAAAGAGACAGCTCCCCATAGGGATTAGCGACTTCAAGACTGTTATTGATGAGGGTTGTCTTTATGTAGATAAAACTCTACTTATCGAAGAAATCATAGAAAATGGCGTGAGAGTAGCTTTAGTTCCTCGCCCTCGCCGTTTTGGCAAGACGTTAAACCTTTCCATGCTCCGCTATTTTTTCGAGAAGTCGGAAACAGACATGAGCTACCTCTTTGAAAAGCTGAAAGTGTGGAAGAGTAGGGAATGTCGCGATTTACAGGGGCAGTTTCCTGTCATTTTTCTCACTTTTAAGGATGTGAAACATTCATCTTGGGAAAGTGCATTTGAGCATTTTAGCCGGATCCTCTCTAGAGAATTTCAGCGGCACCTCTACCTTCTAGATAGCGATCTCCTCAGTACCAAGGAGAAACAAGACTTTCAAGCCATCTTCCAGCAAGAGGCTAGCCAAGCCCTTTGTGAAGAGAGTCTGCAGCTTCTCAGCAGATGGCTTTCCCTCTACCACAAGCAGCAAGTGGTGCTCCTTATCGACGAATACGACACTCCAGTTCATGCTGCTTATCTCGACAGCTATTATGACATGTTGATTAAATTTCTCCGCAATTTCCTCTCGAGTTGCCTCAAAGACAACCCCCATTTGCGGCTAGGAGTGCTGACAGGCATTTTGCGCATTGCAAAGGAGAGCATTTTTTCAGGGTTGAACAATGTCAGCACGTTCACAATATTGAGCGAAACATTTAGGGACAAATTTGGTCTTTTAGAATCAGAGGTTTCGGAACTTTTACAAGAGTATGACTTGGCTGAAAGACTGCCTGAACTCAAAGCTTGGTATAACGGCTATCGCATCGGATCTTGTACAGGCATTTACAACCCCTGGTCGGTGCTCAACTGCATCGCACAACATGGGAGCTTGTCCCCTTATTGGGTGAATACGAGCGATAACGCTTTGGTTAAGCGGCTGATCATCCAAGGAACAGATGACTTGAAGGCAGATCTCGAAGAGTTGCTCAAAGAAGGGATTATTGAAAAAAATATTGATGATGGCTTAGTGTTTCCGCAGCTCGGACAAACTCCCAATTCTATTTGGTCCCTACTCCTCTATACGGGTTATTTAACGCTCGATGCTATTCCTTCTTATGGCTCTCCCGCCTGCCTAAAAATTCCTAATCTTGAAGTGGGCGAGCTTTACCGAACAATGATTGTGGAGTGGTTTACAACGACCATCCATGAGCGCCACTACCACCTTCTCTTAAATAGCCTGACTCAAGGGGATATTAACACCTTTTCTCAGCTTTTTAAAGAATTTATGCTCTCTTCTGCGAGCGTGTTCGACGTTCCAGCCGATGCTTCGGAAAAAATCTATCACGCCTTTGTATTGGGGATGTTGATAGGGCTGAAGGGGCGCTATGACGTTAAGTCCAATCGGGAGAGCGGTCTTGGACGATATGATGTGATGTTATTTCCTAAGAATCCTCAAGGTTTAGGAATCATCATGGAGTTTAAAAAGGTAGGTCGCTTTGAAAATATCGATCTGGAAACTGCGGTTAACTCTGCGATGCAGCAGATTCACGAAAAAAAATACGCCTTAGAGCTCGAGGAGCGGGGCGTTAAGCGCATTTTGTACCTCGCCTTTGCCTTTGAGGGGAAAAACGTGCTCATCAAGCATCAGTTTACTGTGAAATAGCGCGCCCATTTTTCATTGATCAAAGACTCTTCTTTTCAGGTCTCAATGCAGGAGGAGAACATGGGGGTGGACAGTGCGCTTGAAGACCTCTATTTCTCTTTTCCATGAGATGTTATTGGGATGGAAGTGCTTTTTTCTAAAGGCTTACCTGCGGCGCTTTCAACTGATCAAATTCCTTTGCCAGCTGCAATAGCTCTTCATCAGTATGCCCCCCCATTTGCATCTTGAGGTGGATGCTCTCCCTCTCTTCCATCCACTTCCGCTCTAAAAGCTTTTGAATCGCAACGGGAAATTGCTCCCGCCCCCTTTCTCGATTCACCTTGCGCTCTAAAATTTTCGACATCACTTTTTGCTCCTCATCGCCTAAGGCGATCGCTAAAGTGAGGAGATCGCAAGGCCCTTCAAGCCACTTAGCATAGATCGCACAGCAAGAGGGCACTTGAAAGTGGTGAGGAGTGAGGTACTGTTTGGCCAAATCGGCATACCAGCGATCCTTATCTCCTAATAAAAGTAGCCAACGGAGACAGTCGGATTCGAGGACGAGGTGGGGATTGACCTCAGAGCGATGGGAGGCCACTTTGCGATAAAGATTGGGGGTATGGGTGACGCCTAAAGAGGCTTCGGGCAATTCAGTTAATTCAGCGAGCTGGCGCAACGTCGCATGGCGCATGACCGGATTTTCCCATTCCCGCACCTGCTCTGCGATCCGCTGGACGAGTTGGGTCTTACCTGCAGGTGTGGTCGCATCGAGCTCCGTTCCGTAATGTTCAAGTAAAAAAGAGAGGTACTGCTCAGCGCGTCGAAAGAGATCCACAAGAGCATGAATCCCCTCTGCCTTAAGCATCTGGTCGGGATCTGCCCCTTCAGCAAAGCGGACCACCTTAACGGCAACTCCCTCTCGCTGAAACAAATTGCCCACCTTGGCAGCCGCCTCTCTCCCCGCCTTATCCCCATCCATCGCCAAAATCACTTCGCGGACGCCTAAGTTGAGCAGCTCCCGCACTTGCCCCTCTCCAAAAGCGGTCCCTTGACCCGCAACGACGACATTGATGCCCCCATGGATCAGGCGAAGCGCGTCAATCTGCCCCTCCACAATCACGGCTCGCTTCTCTTTGGCGATCCTGCGGCGACAGTGGTGGAGGCCAAAAAGGACCTTCGATTTGCGAAACAAAGGGGTCTCTGGGGTATTGATATATTTTCCCCCAAAAGTCTCTTCCCTGATTTTTCTCCCCGAAAATCCGATCACATTGCCCATCGCATCACAAATCGGAAAAAGAATCCTCTCAGCAAAGAAAGGGCGCCCTTGCTTCGTGACAAGTCCCACCTCTTCGAGGAGCGGCACCGCGGCGATCCCCTTTAAATCGACATCCAACGCCCCATACCCAATCTCAAAACGGTCGATAAACGAGCGATCAAGCCCCCGGTTTTCTAGGTACTGCAAGGCCACAGGGCTCTTCAAAAGAGCTGCATGATACAGATCACACGCTCTGCGCAATATCTCTTTGAGCAGCCCCTTATTGGTCCCTTGAGACGCCCTCTCCTCCTCCTTAACTAAAGAGATCTGAAAGATCTGGGCGAGATGCTCGACCGCATCGACAAAGCTCATCTGCTGATCGCTCATCAAAAATTCTATTGCATCTCCATGCGCCCCACACCCATAGCAGTGGTAGTGCTGGTCCCCCTTTTGCACCACAAAGGAGGGACTTTTCTCCTCATGAAAAGGGCATAGGGCTTTGTAAGACGCTCCAGCGCGCTTCAGCTCCACATAAGGGGAGAGCACCTCAACCAAATCAATTCTTTGCCGCAACTGCTCAAGGGACTCTGCTGTGTACATGCCCCAAGCATAACCTAGGAGCAAATTAGGAAGCGTTCTTAAACATAAGATGAGGATCAGGTAAGGTTTCGGTTTACATAAATGGGGTGTAAATTCTAGAGTGATGCCATGGTATCTTCAATCAATGCAAAACCTCAAAACAGCTCCTACGGGGGTTATGGAGGGGGTGGCGAGACTTTCGCCAAGCCCGCAAAAGGGAGCCGCTCTTATGATACGATCGGCGAACACCCTGATGCCAACGGCGAGAACGCTTTCTTGGTGATCCCCCCGCCTAAAGAGTGGCCCGAAGTGCATCTCTTTACGGCGAGGATCAAGGCCGCTGCGCTGCTGCGACAGCTCCTCCCCTTTCCTCGGCAACTGAAGGCACTGATCAGTTCCATTGACGATGCCTTAAGACGCTTTGAGCAAGAAAAACGGCGCAATAAAACCTTTGTCCTTGCAATGAAACGGCTTCGCAATCGGCTCGAAAAAAAGCTCAGCCGAGTCCTTGATCACTTGGGACCAAAGCAGTAGACTCTTTGCCCATGACTCCCATGATGCTCCAATGGCATAGCTGCAAAGAGGCCGCCAAAGAGGCCATTCTCCTGTTCCGCATGGGCGATTTTTACGAAGCTTTTTATAAGGATGCCCTTCTTCTGGCCAAAGAGCTCGACCTCACCCTCACCAAGCGGCAAGAGGTGCCGATGGCAGGAATTCCCTGGCAACATGCCGAAAGTTATATCGATCGGCTCGTCGGCAATGGGCACAAGGTGGCGATCGCCGAACAAATGGAAGACCCAAAGCAAGCAAAAGGGCTTGTGAAGCGGTCTGTGACCAAAATTATTACTCCCGCTACCACCACAAGCCACACGTTAGTGGGGGAGAAACAAAACAATTACTTCGCTTCCCTGACAAAACAAGGGGCGATTTATGGCCTTGCGATTCTCGATCTCGGCTGTGCCGACTTTCGGGTCTGTGAATTTGAAGAGGAGGAAAGCCTTCAGCGGGAGCTCTATCGCCTCCGCCCTGCAGAGTGCCTCCTCAGTGAAAAACTCTCTGCTCTCAAAGTAGATTCTCTTGTCACCAAGAGAGAAGAGTGGCATTTCGACCATGCGATGGCCTACTCTTTATTAACGCGCCATTTTCGCCTCCAATCCCTCGATGGCCTAGGGGTCAAAGGAATGGTCGCTGGCATTAAAGCCGCAGGGGCTCTTTTAGCCTACTTGCAGCAAGAGCTGCACCTGGAAACATCCCATGTGCAGCAGCTCCTCCCCTATCACCTAGACCACTACATGAGCCTTGATGAGGCGACGATGCGCCATCTCGAGCTCGAAGGGGCCTTAGCAAAAACCCTCGATCGGACCCAAACGGCGATGGGAGGGAGATTGCTGCGTCAATGGATCAAACAGCCCCTTTTCGACGTAGAAGGGATCTCTGCGCGCTTCGATGCGGTCGGAGAGCTGCAGCGCTCTTTGCCTTTGACTCATGTGCGCGATTTAGAGAGGCTGACGATGAAAATCTGTTCTGGCTACGCCTCTCCAAGGGAGTTGATCGCTCTCAAAGCCTCTTTAGAAGCTCTGCCCCCCCTGAAAAAAATTCCCCTGATGGCTCCTCTCCTCCGAGAGCAACAAGAGCAGATCGACCCACTTGAAGAGCTCGCTAAGCGCATTGGTCAAGTCATTGCCGATGAGCCCCCTGTCCGCCTCACCGATGGAGGGGTGATTCGTTCCGGCTTTCACCCCCCCTTAGACGAGCTGCGCCTTTTAAGTTCCGATAGCAAAAGCTGGCTGGTCCGCTACCAAGAGAGTTTACGCGAAGAACTCCAAATCAAAACTCTCAAGGTGGGCTTCAACCGCGTCTTTGGCTATTACCTCGAGGTCAGTCGGGGACAAGCCGAAAAAATGCCCTCCACCTTTCAGCGGCGCCAAACGCTAGCCAATGGGGAGCGCTTCATCACTCCTGAGCTCAAAGAATTTGAAGATAAAGTCCTTACCGCTGAGGAGCAGATCAAGGCGATCGAAAGCGAGCTCTACCAGGCCCTAAAAGAAGAGATCGCCTCTTACAGCCAGCGGATCTTGCAGTCGGCAAGAGCGATCGCTGTCCTCGATGCTCTGGGCAGCTTAGGAGAGGTCGCCAAAAGCCACAATTACTGTCGACCTCTGGTCGATGATTCAAATGTTCTCCTCATCGACTCTGGGCGCCATCCTGTGGTTGAAGCGACACAAATTGGGGAGCGGTTTATCCCCAATGACACTCAGCTCGACCCACAAAACAGGCTCGCCATTTTGACAGGCCCCAATATGGCGGGCAAATCGACCTACATTCGGCAAGTCGCCCTCATCACTTTGCTCGCTCATATAGGGAGCTTCGTCCCCGCTAAAAAAGCCCATATTGGTCTCACCGACAAGATCTTCACCCGCATTGGGGCGAGCGATGACCTGTCAAGGGGGCAGAGCACCTTTATGGTGGAGATGCATGAGACGGCCAATATCCTCCACAACGCCACCTCCCGCTCGCTCGTCATCCTCGACGAAATTGGCCGAGGCACCAGCACCTATGATGGGGTCTCCATTGCCTGGGCCGTTGCGGAGCACTTGTTGAATAAAAGTGGCTCCCGCACCCTCTTTGCGACCCACTACTTTGAGCTCACACGTCTCGTAGATGTCCATTCAGCAGCTTTTAACCTCAATGTGGAAGTTCAAGAAAGAGACGGCGATATTGTCTTTTTACACAAAATTGTCCCTGGGAGCGCCAACCGGAGCTACGGCATTTGTGTCGCCAGACTCGCAGGGCTTCCCGCTTCTGTCATCAAGAGGGCGCAAGAGGTGTTAGAGCGGCTGGAAGCTGCTCCTCCAGAGCGGACCAAGCGCAAACCCAAAGACAACCCCCACCAACTCACTCTCCCGTTTGTCTGATTAACTGAAGTTCATCCAAAGAAATTTGAGTGATATCATGCACCCAGGCAACCTCACAACCGCTCTGCAGTAACCGCAAGGCAATAGATCTGCGCTCCTTAGCTTCTCCTCTTGCTTCTCCTTCAGCAAGAGATTGTGCAAGCTTGTATTCAAGAATGAGTCTCGCATCTAAGGCATGTTTTTTTTCTTGCTCGTAAGTATTGAGCTCCTCTTCTGTCCAATAATACTGATCCACAGCCTGATAAGCTTCCTTGAAGATGAGATCTTGCGCAGTCAGTTTATTGAGCTCTTCAGGCGTAGTATGAGAAGCATGCTTGAAAAAATAGGCCCATTTATCCACAAGTGTCTCCAATTCATCCACAGTTTTCGTGAATTTAGGAAGCTCCAAAAAAGAGAAGTAAAAGTCCTTCAGATCTCGAGTCAAAGAGGCACAATCTAAAGTCACATGCGTCGAACGGTAACCAGGCTTTTCGGGAAACATCACAAAATCGGTAATCGCTAAAAAAATGATCTCCTTGAGATCGTGATAAGCCTCTCCCGCTCTCATCTGATTGGTATAGGCTCTTGCAGCGTAAAATTGCGCCCTTTTCTCAAACCCCGAGGTGTGAGCCACCTGCATCTCTACAATATACTGAGATCCTTTCTCATCTTTGCAGAGCACATCAACAATGCTTTGCTTTTTAATGGCAATATCTGGGTCTTGGCTCGTCTTCAAAAACTGCACATCTGCAATCCTCTTCCCCTCTTTGAGGTCGAGCATATCATTTAAAAAGTGGATAAGAATATCTTTGTGCTTTTCCGTCCCAAAGATCTTCTTAAAAGCGAAATCATTTTTCGGATCTAAAAACTTCTCCACTGCCATAACTCACCCCTAACCCTCTGCCTCTATTCTAGCAACTTTTTTCCATTTTCTGATAGCCTTGGCGTGTTCAATATGTTGATTGAAAAAATCCAAAAATTCCCCCAAGAGCCCGGTGTCTACTTGATGAAAGACAAGGCGGGAAAGGTGCTCTATGTCGGCAAAGCGATCAATTTGCGCGCTCGAGTCAAGCAATACTTCACAGGGGCAGATGAGCGCTCCCAAATCCCCTATCTCCTCCCAAAAGTTGCTCACATTGAAGTGCTCGTTGTCCATTCAGAAAAAGAGGCCTTGTTACTCGAAAATACCCTCATCAAACAATATGTCCCCCCCTATAACGTCATCCTCAAAGATGACAAATCTTATGCGAGCCTCAAAATCTCCACCCGCCATCCCTGGCCAATCCTTCAACTCGTGCGCCAGAAAGGGAAAGGAGACAAAGATAGCATTTACTTTGGCCCCTACACGAGTACCTACGCCGCCCGGCAGACTCTAGAGATGATGAGGCGCCTTTTCCCCTTGCGCCGATGCAGCGATGCTGAGCTCTTAAGGCGCACCCGCCCCTGTATCCTCTATGAGATGAAGCGGTGTGTCGCCCCTTGTGTCGCCAAATGCACAAAGGAGGACTATGACCTCCTTGTCAAACGGGCAGTGCGCTTTTTACAAGGTCAAGATAAAGAGGTGGTCCAAGAGCTCTACCAAGAGATGGAAAGGGCCTCTGAACACCTCGAATTTGAGCGGGCCGCTGACATCCATCAGCTGATCCAGCAGATCGAACAAACTGTCGAGCGGCAGCGGGTCGATCAAGCGGGGATGGGAGATCTCGACCTCTTTGGCATTTATCGAGAAGGGGCAGAGGTGTGCGTCAGCCAGATGTTCTTTCGAGAGGGAAAGCTCGTCGGAGCCAAACACCACCACTTCACAAAAGTCGCTCAAGAAGAGACAGAGCTCCTATGCTCCCTCCTTCTCCAGCTCTACCAAGAGGCCCCCTCATTGCCTCATGAAGCTCTCATTCCTGTAGAGCTTGCGGAAGCTTCCACCTTATCTCAAATCGTCTCTGAGGGGAAAAAGAGGCGCCTCCAGCTCCACACCCCTCAAAAAGGGGACAAAAAACAACTAATCAAGATGGCTGAAGCCAATGCCAAAGCAGCCTTTCATCAAGAGCGGGATGTGAAGGCCATCCGAGAAAACACCCTCCTCCAGCTCCAAGAAAAACTCGACCTCAAAAACTACCCACGCCGCATCGAGTGTTTTGACAACTCCCACCTCCAAGGGAGCTCTTCTGTGGCGAGTATGGTCGCCTACACCGATGGAGAGGCCGATAGACGGCGCTACAGAAAATTCAAATTGAAAGGAGAAGCAGATGACTACGGCAACATGAGAGAGGCCCTCTTGCGCCGCCTGAAACGGGCACAAGATGAAGAAGATTTGCCCGATCTCATCATTCTCGATGGGGGCAAAGGGCACCTCAAAATCGCCTCTGAAGTGGTCCAGGAGCTCCATATCGTCACTCTCGATTTCATCGCGATTGCCAAAGAAGAGGGGCGACACGATCGGGGAATCACTGCCGAAAAAGTGTATCTCCCAAACGTTCGTGATCCCCTCTCCTTTAAACCCCACTCTCCCCAACTCCTACTTCTGCAAAGAATACGGGACGAAGCGCACCGTTTTGCCATCGCCTTTCATCGCCAGCAGCGCGCAAAAGCGTTTTTAAAGGGCCCTCTGGACAACATCCCTGGAATTGGCCCTGTGAAGCGCAAAGCGCTGTTGCGCCATTTTGGGAGTGCCAAAAAAGCGCTTGCAGCCACTGAAGAGGAGCTTAAAGCTGTCAAAAATTTGACTGCGCGGGATATCGCCACTCTTCTTGAAATTGCAAAAATCGCTGAATGAATTAAAAGCCTTCAGGCTTTGCCCTCCTCCTCTACCTTTCACTGCTCTTCTGACCTCGCCTGGTATTAACCTGAGTTTTGGGTTTTTCTCCCTCACATTCAGGGGCTTCGCGTGTAAATAGACCTCTTTCGAAATTCAATCATGTCAGTTGTCAAGATTAGGTCGCTGGCACTTGGCATAAAGGTAAGTAAGGTAGAAGTCTCGGGCTGCTCTTGCGCTTGCGCGCATTGGAGCACAATAGGCTATGAGAAGAAAGGCCTCATCTCGCTGCCTAAAATCGCGTCCTCGGAGGGGGAGCGTATGCGATACTGCTCCCCTAAACGCCCCTCCCCTTCG